>VAUM01000028.1 GCA_005774595.1 Actinomycetota bacterium | reverse complement strand
GCAGGAACGCGACCGTACGGCCGTCGATCTCCCCGTGCATGATCGGCGACGACGGCGGGCCGTACGGCGTGTCGACCTTGAACTCCCGGGCATCCTCGAGCAGCGAGTAGAAGCCGCTGCCGCCGAAGACGCCGATCTCAGCCTGGGGATAGCGCATGCTCGTGACTCCTCACGCGGGACGGGCGCGAAGCATCGTCGCTTCCACGCCGGGACCGCACAAGGGTAGCACGCCCGGACGCTCAGCCCGCGGCCGCGCGCGGTGCGACCTCGTCTTCATCGGGGGCGTGATCGCGGTCGTCCTCGGCGGCCCGCGGCGCGTAGAGCGGGCGGCGGAACATATTGAACGCGTCCGTCCAGGACTCGCCTGCGACTGACGCCCCCGTCGAGACCTCGACGAAGCCTGCAGCCTTCGCGTCGAGGTTGTCGGCGTGGTGGAGCAGGAGCGCCTCCAGGGTGCATGGGCGCTTCGGCGCACCCCACTCGAGTTCGCCGTGATGCGACAGCATGGTGTGCGACAGGCGCACGAGCACGTCCGGCGGCACATCGGCGCCGGCAGCCGCGATAGCCGCGCGAAGGCGCCGCTCGCCGAGGACGACGTGGCCGATGAGCCTTCCTTCGTCCGTGTAGTCGATCACGGTGTCGCACGACAGTTCGTCGACCTTGCCGACGTCGTGGAGCAGTGCAGCCGTCACGAGCAGGTCGCCGTCGGCCGCGTCGTAGACGCGCGAGAGTCCCGTGCAGAGGTCCGCGACCGCGACCGTGTGCTCCAGCAGCCCACCCACGTACGCGTGATGATGCGACTGCGACGCCGGGCCCACCGCGAAGCGGGCCATGAACTCCCGGTCACCGAACACCGCCTTGAGCGCCGAGCGCATCGCCGGCGCGCGCACACCAGCGATGAGCGCCCTCAGGCTGCCGATCAGCTCGCGGCGGTCCCGCCTCGCCCCAGGCAGCATGTCGTCGCGATCGTAGGTGCGCTCCGCCCGCAGTGACTCGATCGACACGCGACGTACCCCGCGCCAGGACGTCACCCGCCCGCGCGCCCGCACCACGCATCCGGCGGGCAACGACGTCGCCTCGGTGCCGGGACGGAACATCACCGCGCCGATGCGGCCGGTGCGATCGGCCAGCTCGAGCGCGAGGTACGCCTCGCCCGTCCTCGCCGCGCGCACCTCCTTCGAGCGCACGGCGAACACGCTGTCCACCCGTGCGCCCTCCGTCAGACCCGCGACGTACTGCTCCTTCATCGTGTCGCCTCCGATGCGTGCCGTCCCCCATTCGACCCGAAGGTAGCCGGGAGGTCTGACATCGGCCTGCCGCAACGCGGATGCGCTACGATGTCCGCACGCAGACCCGTCGGAACGGCGCCCCATGCGACTCGGCACACGGTTGCCCGTCATCCTCGCGACGATCGCGCTGACGTCAGCCGCGGCGGGCTGCGGGGCGCGCGTGACCTACACGCAGGAGGCCGAGCCGCTGACGCTCTCCGAGGTGGAGTCACGCGCAGCGTCGTTCGACCAGTCACGGTGGTCGGCGACCGCTTCGGAACGCGCCGCCGAGCTGCGGACGCGGTCCCTCGCCTCCCTGCGGTTGCGGGACGAGACGGCGACGCTCCTCGCCGACCTGCTGACGGCCGAGTTCCACGCGTCGCGCGGGGTCCCCGTCCAGATCAGCGAGACCGTCATCGACGGCACGCCGGCATGGACGGTCGTCGAGGTGTACGGCCCGGCGGGCGGATCTCTCGACCGCCGGCGCCTGTGGGTACTGTCACGCCCGGACGGCGACGTGATCTCCTCGAGCACGTACCGCTAGGCGGCGCCGGCGCGGCGGGCGTCCGCGATCGCGCTTGCGCGCAGATAGCGCATCCTGATCTCCCGCGTACGATCGCCGCCGCGGAACGCGGCGCGTCGCACCACGCCCCAGAAGTACGCCTCCAGCCGGCGGGCGCTCCAAGACTGTCCGGACGCGGCGGCCGCCCGCAGGGCGGTGCGCTCCGCTCGCCGCGCGAGATCGGACGGAAGCCCCAACTCGACGGCGCGTGCGACCGGCACGGTCAGCGACGGATGAGTCTCCATGGCCGTTCCTTCCTTGTCGAACCTGCGTTCGACTGCGAAGGTAGCGGCCCGGTCTGACATCGGGCGCGTACGGGGGATCAGCCGATCTGGAAGACCGCCGAGATGGCGTCGCGGTTCACCGCGACGTACGAGGGCTCGTAGAGCAGGTCTCCCGACTCCAAGGAGAACACTGACGCGTTCGTCACCACGAGGAAGTCCTTGGCCTTGGAGTTGAGCGCGTCGGTGAGCCTGCTGCCGGCGAGCACGTGCATCTCGCCCTCGATCCTCAGCGTCCCGCTGACGATCACGACCCGCACCTTGTCCTTGCTCGTGTACACCACGGGGCAGTCCCTCCGCCACGTCGGTCCGCCGCGGACGCGCGGCGCACCATCAGCGTACGGCATGCGGAGCGCCCGCGCCAATGCTGCTCCGCCTCCACGCGGCACGCGGTCAGCTCAGCAGGCGCAGCACCAGCAGCCGGAACGCGGACCCGGCGCCGAGCTCGAGTAGCGTGAGCCCGACTGCGAGCAGGTGTGCCGCCCACGCCTCACGAAGCCGGACCGCCCTCCGCTCGAACGCCGGAACAAGGCATACGATCGCGAGGTTCACCCACCAGAAGGTCACCACGATGCACGCAGCCACGATCGCGGGGAATCCAGCCGCCGTCAGCGGGAACACCAGCCGCACCACCGCGAATGCAGCGGCCAGCGACGACAGCCAGACGACCACTTCGCGAGCGCCGGACAGCACGCGGTCCGGCGACGGATCGCGCCACAGCTGGCCGTTGACGATCGGCGTCGCGAGCAGCGAGATCGCCCCCCCGGTCAGAAGGCCCGTCGCGAGCCGCGTGTCGTTGGTGGTGGTCCACATCGCATTGACCAGGCCCGTGTTCGAGTTGATGCCGTCGAGCCCCATCGCGACGACGAACGCCCCCGCGAGCAGGATCACCGGCCATGCGGGCGGCTCGGAGCGCCGAGAGCGACCGAGCACCTGGAGCACGAGGACCGACACCACGAACCCGACGTAGATGCCGGTGTCACGGGCGCAGACCGGCACCTGGAAGCCGCCGCCGAAGAATGAGCGCTCGGGCAGCTGATGACACAGACCGTAGCCCAGCGCGGTCAGGAAGGCCTGGTACAAGGGCGCCCCGTAACGTGATGAGTGCGGCAGGCCCCCCGAGGGGCCTGCCGCACCGGACTTCCATGGTCGGGATGGCGGGATTTGAACCCACGACCTCTCGGTCCCGAACCGAGCGCTCTACCAAGCTGAGCCACATCCCGGGCGGAGCCGTATCATACACGGTCGCTTTCGAGCGGGCAAAGCGCGCTCTGCGGGCATGCGAAGGGCCCGGACGCGACGCGTCCGGGCCCTTGCGACGACCGTCGCCGGCCGCTACCTCTTGATGTACTTCTGCGCCTCGCGCACGTGGCAGTAGGAGCAGTACGTCTCCTCGTGGCACTTGAAGCACTCGGCACTGCCCGACTTCTTGACCGTGTCGGGGTGAGCGTTCACCCACGGCTTGGCCGCGGTGTACTTGTGGTGGCACTCGTTGCACGCGGATGCGGCGTGGCAGTTCAGGCACGTGGCCTCGGCCACCTTCTTCTCCGTCAGCAGCTTGGAGTGCGTGCCGCCCTGGCCCTTGACCGGGTTCGCCGGATCGGCCGGCCCGAAGCCGCTCGGGTGCGGCATCTCGAGCTTGTGGCACGCCTTGCAGAAGGTGTTCGTGTTCGGCTCGTTCTTGCCGTGGCAGTACGCGCACGCCTCGGCGGCCTTCTGGTACGTCGATGCGTGGACCGCGGTGGTCTTGCTGTTCTTGTCGCGCGTCCAGTTCCCGGCCTTGTGCGAGGCGGGCAGGACCTTGCGCGCGGTGTGGCACTTCACGCAGTCGTTGCCCTTGTCGTGGCATGCCTCGAAGCACGCGGCGCCGCCCTGCTTGTTGACGATGCCGCCGTGCGTGCTGAGCCAGGAGACGGTCGCCGAGGCGCCCTTGTGGTGGCAGTTGCTGCAGACTTCCTTGTAGTTGTGGCAGTACTGGCACTTCGCCTTGTCCTTGAGGCCCGACGCGAGGTGGTTCTTCTTGAACGTGTCGGGGTGCGGCACCTCGTACTTGTGGCAGGCCTTGCAGAAGGCGTTGCCGTTCGGCATCTTCGCGCCGTGGCAGATCTCGCAGCCCTCGGGCTGGGCCTTGAAGTTCGCCGCGTGCACGCCGAGGTCGGCGCCGTACTTGCGCAGGAAGTCGCCCGCCTTGTGCGAGGACGGCGGCGCGGTGAGCTTCTTGTGGCAGTTCAGGCAGAAGGTCGTGTCCTTGTGGCAGGCCCCGATGCAGCCCTTCACGCCGTTCTTCGTGACCGCCTTCGCGTGCTGGTTGACCCACGGGGTCTTCGCATCGAAGGTCCAGTTGGACTTCGCGCCGTGGTGACAGTTGTTGCAGAACGTGTAGCCGGTCTTCTTCACGTTGTGGCACAGGTCGCACTTGTCCATCTTGGTCTTGGCGACCTCGGGATGCTTCTTCTCCTTGAACTCGGTGGAGTGCGGCATGTCCATGCCGTGGCACCTGGTGCAGAACGTGGCCTCGACGTGGCAGGTCGTGCAGTAGAAGACGGCCTCGACCGGAGGCAGCGGCGCCTTCTCCTTGTCGCTCTCGGCCTCGGACTCACGCTTCTCGAACTCGGCCAGCGCGGAAGCGGCCTCGGACTTCATCTCCTTGGCCATGTCCGCATGACCCTCGGGGTAGAAGCTCGTGGCCTCGTGGCTCTCGGGCTTGAGCTTGAAGTCCTTCGGGTGGCACTTCCCGCAGGCGCCCGGCGCCTTGTACATGCTGATCGACGTGTCGGTCAGCGTGTGGCAGCGGAAGCAGGCGTCCATCGTCATGTAGTTCTCGTGTTTGTGGCTCTCCTCGCCGTCCGGGTTCTTGAGGGTGAGGTCCCAGCCCTCCTCGTTGTGCGCGATCCGGTTGTGGCACCAGGTGCACTGGATCTCGTTCCAGTACTCGACCTCGGCCGCGGCGACCGGCTTGGCCTCCTCGTGCTTCTCATGGCTGATGATGATGCCCTTGCTCGGCGTCACCTCGCGGTTCTTCAGGTTGTGGCACTGGGTGCACTTGTCCGATTCCATCTCCTCGGACAGCGAGAGGTGCGAGTGGGGGTTGAGCGGGAGCTCGAACTTGTCCGTGACGGTGAGGTACAGCTCGCCGAGCGCCTTCATCTTGTGCAGCACGAAGACGATCGGGTTGGCGTTCACCGGCATGTGACACGCCATGCAGGAGATCTCGGAGTGCGTGGACTTCTGGTAGGCGATGATCGAGTCGTCCTGCACCTTGTGACAGCCCTTGGCGCAGAACCACTTCGTCGAGGTCACGCCGAGCGCGACGACGACGACGACCGCCAGCAGGAGCACGACGACCCCGGTCCAGATGATGAACCGCGGACGCGTGTCGGGGTCCTTGAACCCCTTGACCAGGTTGAACTTCGCCATTCGCTTCTCCCTCGCACCCTCACGCGGAAACAGGTCGTAAGCCCCCAGTACGCTATCCGGGCAAGCGTATCGGAACCGCCCCCATGCGGCAACACGCCGAGGGCCACTCGGGGTGTTCGCCGCGCATGCCGCGTCTCCTTCACGCGGACGTGCTCTCAGGCGAGCAGGAGCACCGCCGAGACCTCCACGGGAGCGCCGAGCGGCAGCTCCGCGACGCCGACCGCCTCGCGCGTGTGCCGGCCGGCCTCGCCGAACGCCGCGGCGAGGACCTCACTCGCGCCGTCGGCCACCGCGGGCTGCCTACGGAACCCGGGCGCCGACGCGACGTATGCTGTCAGCCGCACGACCCCCTCGACCTGCGTCAGGTCGCACGCGGTCGCGGCCGCGGCGAGCGCGTTGAGCGCGCACTGCGCGGCGCACGCACGCGCCGCCTCCTCGTCGACCTCCTCGCCGACACGCCCGACGGCGACGAGCGCCCCGTCGCGCATCGGGAGCTGGCCGGCGGTGAACACGAGTGCGCCCGCACGGACCGCCGGGAGGTACGCACCGAGCGCCGAGGGGGGCTCCGGCAGGACGAGCCCGGCCGCCTCGAGGCGTTCCCGGACGGCGTCCATCGCGCGGCTAGCCCTGGTCGCTCAGCTTGGACAGCTCGACGATGGCGCCCGAGATCTGCCGCGATGTCTGCGCCGCCTGCTGGCTGACCTGGGCGACCTCGCGCATCGAGACGACGACCTGCTCCGACGCGGTGCGCTGCTGCTGCGTGGCGATCGAGATCTGCTTCGCGGCGTCGGTGGTCTCCTCGACTTGGCTGACGATGCGGTCGAGCGCGTCGGCGGTGGCTTGGGCCAGTTGCTTGCCCTCGTCGACCTTCTTCGCCGAGCGCTCGGTCGACATGATCAGCGCCGAGCTGGACGCCTGGATCTCGCGGACGACGCGGCCGATCTCCTGCGTGGACTCGGTCACCGAGTCGGCGAGCTTGCGGATCTCCTCCGCAACGACCGCGAAGCCCTTGCCCGCCTCGCCCGCGCGCGCGGCCTCGATGGCGGCGTTGAGCGCGAGGATCTTCGTCTGCTCGGCGATCTCGTCGATGATGAGCAGCACACGGCCGATCTCCTGGCTGCGCTCGCCGAGCGCGAGGATGCGGTCGGAGGCCTGCTGCGTCGACAGGCGGATCTCCTCGATGCCCGATGCGGTGTCGCGCACCGCCGTCATGCCGTCCTCGGCAGAAGCGAGCGTGCGCTCGGCCACGCGGACGACCGCCTCGGAGTTGTCCGCGATCTGCTTCGACGTCTGCGCGAGTTCCTCCAGCGTCGCCGAGGTCTGGGTGACCGCTGCGGCCTGCTCGGCGGCGCCCGACGCCTGCTGCTCGGTCGCCGACAGCACGTCCGACGACAGCCCGCGGATGCGGCCCTGCGCCGCGCGCGCGCTCTCGAGTACCTCGGCGGCGCTCCCGCAGACCCGGACGATCTCCGCGGACAGCTCGTCGACCTCGTCGACCTGGCGCGCCATGATGCCGAGGCTGGCGCTCGCCGCATCCAGGGTGCCGCGCATCAGGTTGCGCGCGATCGTGTCCGCGATCAGGTAGCACGCGTACCCGAGCGCCACGCCGGCGACGATGCACAACGCGCCGAAGACGATCATGGCCACGGTGCTCTTCGCCGTGACGAAGAGGCTCGCGACGACCGGGAAGGCGACGCCGACCACGACGCCCATCAGCAGCATCATCCCCAGCAGGCGCTTGCCCGTGAGCGTGACGCGACGCCGCCCCTTCTTCGGCTCGCCTTTCGCGGCCTTGTCCTTCGCTGCCAACGTGCCTCCCCTGCGTCGGGTCCTGGTGACGCCACCGGCATTGTAGCAGTGCTAGGAGACCGCGCGCGTGGCACCGGGGAGTACAGCGGGGGTTGCGCACCTGATACCCCATGGGGTATTCTCCGTGCGACGAACCGACCAATGGAGGACCAGCATGACTCGAGTGACCATCGACAGGGCGCGCTGCGACCGATCGCCCGGCTGCCCGGCCCGGCGCTCCTGCCCGCAGGACGCCATCGTGCCCGTCCCCGGCGGGCCCTACCCCGGCGCCAACGGCTACACTGTGGTCGAGGACCGCTGCGCGGGCTGCGCGGTGTGCGCGATGAACTGCCCCGGACGCGCGGTCGTCGTGGACGGATGAGGTGACGGGAATGAGCGTGCCGAAGGTCACGGTCGAGGTCTACGACATCCCCGCGCAGACGGCGTGCTTCTCCGGAGGTTGAGGACCCTCGTGGTCTCCGGAGGAGATCTGCGCCATCATCCGCGCCGAGATGGAGTCCCGATTCGGCGACGATGCCGTGCTTCTGTACCTCGACGCGTCCGACGACGGTGTCCGCCGGGAACACGCCGCCGTGGTCGAACAGATCGAGACGGCGGGCCATCTGTACCCCGTCACGGTCGTCGACGGAACGCCGCTGTATGACGGCGCGGTATCCTACCCGGCCGTCCTGCGAGCCGTGCACGACAGGCTCGCCCAGCCGGTCGTGGAGCAGTGACCGGCAGGCCCCTCGTCTCCATCGCACGCTGCGCCGGCTACGCGCCGGACGCGGTGACTGAAGCGGTCCGTGAGGCGCTCGCTCCGCTCGGCGGTATGAGCGCCCTCGTCTCCCCGGGGCAGACGGTCCTGCTCAAGGTGAACCTGCTGTCACGGGCGGCGCCGGAGCGGGCCGTCACGACGCACCCCGAGGTGGTCCGGGCCGTCATACGCGAGGTCGTGACCGCTGGCGGCGTGCCGACGGTCGGTGACAGCCCCGGCGGGCCGAACACCCCCGCGCTCGCGGCGCGTGTCTTCGAGGCCTCGGGGATCGGTGCGGTCTGCGCCGCCGAGGGGGTCCGCCTCACGCTGTTCGACGAGGACGTCGTCCGCGTGCAGAACCCGGACGGCGCGCTGTTCGGCGCGTTCACGATCGGCCGTGCCGTCGCCGAGGCCGACGTGGTCATCGACCTGCCGAAGCTCAAGACGCACGGCTTCATGATGTACACAGGCGCGGTGAAGAACCTGTTCGGCTGCATCCCCGGCCTCGAGAAGGCGCAGTACCACATGAAGGTGCCCGCCCGCGAGGACTTCGCGGAGATGCTCCTCGACCTCATGCTCGCGTGCCGGCCGGCGGCGGCGATCATGGACGCGGTCGTGGCGATGGAGGGCAAGGGGCCGGCAGGCGGCACGCCGCGACAGGTCGGCGCGGTGATGGCCTCGACCGACCTCGTCGCCCTCGACGTGATCGCCTCGGCGATGATCGGCCTCGACCCGTCCGAGGTGTACACGAACCGGGCCGCGGCCGCCCGCGGGCTCGGGCCGGCGCATGCGCGCGACGTCGAGACCGTGGGCGCCGACTGGTGCGAACTCGCACCCCGCGGGTTCGCGCTGCCCGCGCGCGACGTCTCCGCAGGCATGCCCGCGTGGCTCCGGGACCACCTGCGCCGCGCGGCGACCGCCCGGCCGTTCCTCGCACGGGCGGCCGACTGCACGCGCTGCGGAAGCTGCCTACGCGACTGCCCCGTGGACGCCATCGAGGTCGGCGAGGGCGGGCCGTCGTTCGACCACGCGAAGTGCATCCGCTGCTACTGCTGCCAGGAACTGTGCCCGCCTCAGGCTATCGACCTGAAGACCCCCGTGCTCGCGCGCATCGTCTCGCCCCGGCGCGGGCGGGCCTGACACCGCCGCGCGAGGCTCAGTGCTCCGTGCACACCCCGAGCGGCGCGGTGTCTGCGGGGAGGTCCATGTCCGCCCAGTTCGGACAGCGCTGATTGGCCAGCAGCATCGTGTCGAGGCAGATCCGCACGCGCTTCACCGCGGCATCGCCCGCCGCGCCGGCCGGCGCCGCCCCCTCAGGCGACCTGACGCGGTACATGAAGTCCGACCAGATGCGCGCCGGGTAGCTGCCGCCCGTCACCTTCGTGCCGTGGACGTTCGTCATGTCCACCTGCGCTGCACGGTGCCCGACCCACACCGCCGTCACGAGGTCGCCCGTGTAGCCGACGAACCAGGCGTCACGGTACGACTGGGTGGTGCCGGTCTTGCCCGCCGCCCACGCGGCCATCTTCGCGGCGGTGCCGGTACCACGCTCCACCACGTCGTGCAGCACCGTTGAGGCGGTCACCGCGACGCGCTCGTCGACCACCCTGGTCGCAGGGCGTGACGGCTGGTAGACCACCGCGCCCGCGTCATCGGTCACCTTCACGATGCCGCCCGGCTCCGCATGCGTGCCCCCGGACGCGATCGTGCCGTACGCCGAGGCCATCTCCAGCGGCGTGACGCCCTGGGACAGCCCGCCCAAGGCGATCGCGGGGTTCGGGTCGAGCGTGCTGACGATGCCCATGCGGTGCGCCACCTCGATGACGCGCTCGGTGCCGACGGCCATGATCAGCCTCGCGTAGACCCCGTTGACCGAGAACGCGGTCGCGTCCCGGAGCGACAGCATCCCGCTCGAGAACCCGCCCTCGTAGTTCTCGACCTTCCAGACCCCGTCGGTCACCGGCACGCTGTACGGCGCACCGCTCCACTTGGAGTCCGGGGAGATGCCCTTCTCGAGGGCCGCCACGAGCACGAACGGCTTGAACGCCGAGCCCGGCTGGCGGCGGCCCTGGCTGGCGAGGTTGAACTTGTCGCGCGCGAAGTCGCGGCCGCCCACCATCGCCACGATGTCCCCGGTCTTGTGCCGGATCGACACGAGGGCCACCTCGGGGTCGCTCGCCGACGGCAGCGCCCTGCCGGCCGCGGCCTCCGCCTCGGCCTGGAGGCGCGGATCGAGCGTCGTGTACACCCTCAGCCCGCCGGTGTACACGGCCTCCGCCCCCAGGCGGTCGATGAGCTGGGTCTTCACGTACTCGACGAAGTAGGGCGCGCGCACGGCCTCGGGCCTGCGTGCGACGAGCTTCAAGGGCTCGCGCTTCGCGGCGAGTTCCTGGTCCGAGGTGATGAATCCCTGCTCGCGCATCTTCGAGAGCACGACGTTGCGGCGCTCGACCGCCGCCTCGGGGTCCTCGGTCGGCGAGTACCGCCCCGGCGAACGGATGACCCCGGCGAGCAGCGCCGACTCCGCGAGGGTGAGGTCCGCGGCACTCTTGCCGAAGTACGTCCGCGACGCGGCCTCTATGCCGTACGCGCCGCGCCCGAAGTAGACGATGTTGAGGTAGGTCTCGAGCACCTTGCGCTTGTCGGCCTTGCTCTCGAGCTCGAACGCGAGCAACGCCTCGCGGGCCTTGCGGCCGAGCGTCCGCTTGCCGTCGGTGAACAGGAGCTTCACGAGTTGCTGCGTGATCGTGCTCCCGCCTTGGGAGACCGCCCCGCTCTTCGTGTTGGCCGTGAACGCGCGGGCGATGGCCTCCCAGTCCACGCCGTTGTGCGAGTAGAACCGCTGGTCCTCGACCGCGACGACGGCGTCGCGGACGTCGCCCGACATGTCCTCGTAGGCGATCATCGTCCGATCGACCTCGCCATGCCACTCGGCGAGCACGCTGCCGTCGGCGGCGTACACGACCGACGTGCGCTCGGCGGCGGTCGCGGCCGGCCCGACCTCGAGGTCGGGCAGGGAGAGCGAGAGCCGGTACAGGTAGGCCGTGGCCGCGAGCGCGAGCACGAACACCGTGCCCAGCACCCACAGCAGCGTCCGCAGTATCCGCGTCGCGCGGCGAGACGTCACGCACGACCTCCCGGGCTCGAGGGCAGACGGCGCCTCGGGCGGCACCCGCCCGCGCCGGTCCGGGCAGGCGGCCCCGAGGGTTACAAT
>VAUM01000027.1 GCA_005774595.1 Actinomycetota bacterium | reverse complement strand
CCTCTCGCACCGCGCGGCGGGCCATCGGGCGCGAGAGCGTGCCCATGAGCGCACGGTCGAACGCGAGCGAGCCGTCCGCGGCCGGCTGCGCGAAGTCGCGCGCGAACGCCTCGGCCATCTCGGCGAGCAGGGCGTCCTCGTCGGCGAGGATGCGAAGCGAGCGGCCGAGCGTCTCGTGCAGCGCCGGCTGGACCGCCGCGAGCGCCGGCACGACCTCGTGCCGCACGCGCGCGCGCAACCGGGAGGTGTCGGCGTTGGTGGCGTCCTCGCGCCAATCCTGGCCGACCTGCTCCAGGTAGGCGATGACGTCGTCGCGCCGCGCTCCGATGAGCGGTCGGATGATGCGGCCGCGCGCCGGCGGCACGCCGGCGAGCCCGCCCGCGCCCGCGCCCGAGAGCGCGCGCATGAGGAACGTCTCCACGCTGTCCGACAGCGTGTGCGCGGTCGCGATCCGACCGAGGCGCGGCGGCACGCCGGCACGGTCGCACAACGCGTCGAGCTCCTCGTCGGCGAACCGGTAGCGGACACGGCGGCCGGCGTCCTCGAGGTTCAGGCCGTGCTCCTCGGCGTACGCGGCCACGTCGAAGCGCACCACGCGGCACTCCACGCCGAGCGCCTCGCACAGCGCGCGCACCCACTCGGCATCGGCTGGCGACTCGTCGCGCAAGACATGGTCGACGTGCAGGACCGCGAGAGGGCGCTCGCCGAGCTCACCAGCCGCGAGCAGACGCAGCAGCGCGGTCGAGTCGGCGCCGCCCGACACCATCGCGAGCACGGATGCGGCGTCGGGGAGCATCCGATGCTCGGCGACGGCGGCGCGGGCGATGTCAGGAAGGGTGGTCATGTGCTCTTGCGGCGCTGGGCCCGGACCTCGAGGTAAAGGTCGTGGATCTCGTTCTCCGTCGCATCGGGGTAGCATCGGCGCAACGCCGCGCGAGTACGCTCGTTCCGCCGCTCAGTCAGCTCGAACGCTATGAGGAGACGCTCCTCGGGCGTCATGCGGCGAAGCGCCTCCATGTAGACGCGACGGTTCGCTCTCGGCTTCAGATCGGGCCCGACCGACATGCACGCCACCTCCTCGCGGCGAGCATAGCACCAGGCGACGACAGCGCTACTTCAGGTAGCCGCCGCCGGAGAGGTACTCCTCGGCGACCGCGTCCGCTGACTCGCCCCCGTAGGCGACGCGGCGGTTCAGGCCGCGCAGGACCTCGGTGGTCAGACCCGCGAAGGCGGCGTCGAAGGCGTCAGCGAGCTGCGGGTGCGCGGCGAGGACTTCATCCTTCACGACGAGGACCGGAGCGCCGGTCTCAGCGAACGAGCGCGGGTCGTCGAGGATGACGAGCCCGAGGTCGTCTATGGCGGGGTCGGTACCGGACGCGACGGCGAAGGTCACGCGTCCCGCGGCCAGGTCGGCCACCGCAGCGGGTGTCGTCGTGTCCGACCGGGCGTCGATCTGGTCCGGCCCTAGCGCAAGGCCGTACGCCTCCTGGAGCGCCTTGAGACCCGCCGCGACGGATGCGAACCTCTCCGAGCACGCGAGCCGCACGTCGCCGCCACCCTTCGCATACGACGCGAAGTCATCGAGCGAGCGGAGCATGTAGAGGTCCGAGACGTCCTTGCTCGTGCAAATGACCTCGCCCGAGTGCGCTGTGGTCATGGCGACGACCGTGAGCCCCCCGCTGAACGCCGAATGGGCGACGAATGCGGTCACACGCCCGTCGCGCACCGCATTCGCGACGTCCTCGGCCCGCCGGTACGGTTCGACTGCGCTCGCCTCGATCCCCTCCGCCTTCAGCAGCCGCATCACGATCGCGCCGAGCACCTCGCCCTCGACGCCGTCCGGCGCGCCGACCACGATCGGCGCGGTCGCCTCGCTCGAGCCGCCGGTCCCGCCGCCCGCAGGCTTCGCCTTCGGCTTGCACGACGCCCCCGACACCGCGAGCCCCAGCGCCAGCACGACGGCCACCGCCGCGAGCGTCCCTACCGTGCGCCCCATCACGACTCCTCCCGAACGCCGCCCGCCACGCCTCGCGCACAGCATCGCGCAGCGCACCGCGCGCCGCAAACCGCCCGCGCCTTGCTATCCTTGTCTGCCGGGGAGACACCAGCGACCGAGGGGTCCGCCGCGTGAAGCTCGTCATCCAGATACCGTGCTACAACGAGGCCGAGACGCTCGCAGTCGCGCTCGCCGAGCTGCCGCGCGAGGTGCCGGGCTTCGACAGCGTCGAGTGGCTCGTCATCGACGACGGCTCCACAGACGCCACCGTCGAGGTCGCGCGCGCCAACGGCGTCGACCACATCGTGCGGCTCACGCACAACCGCGGGCTCGCGGTCGCGTTCATGGCGGGCCTCGACGGCGCCCTGCGCGCGGGCGCGGACGTCATCGTCAACACGGACGCCGACAACCAGTACTGCGCCGCAGACATCCCCGCCCTCGTCGCGCCCGTGCTCGCCGGCGACGCGGACATCGTGGTGGGCGCGCGCCCGATCTCGGAGATCGCGCACTTCTCGCCGGTCAAGAAGATGCTCCAGAAGCTCGGCAGCTGGGCGGTGCGCGTGGCGAGCGGCACCGACATCCCCGACGCGCCGAGCGGCTTCCGCGCCATGTCGCGCGACGTCGCGATGCGCCTCAACGTGCTCAACGAGTACACCTACACGATCGAGACAATCATCCAGGCCGGCCAGATGGGCATGGCGATCACCTCGGTGCCGATCCGCGTGAACGAGGACCTGCGCCCGTCGCGGCTGGTCAAGTCGATCGGCTCGTACGTCCGCCGCTCGATCGGCACGATCTTCCGCATCTTCATGACCTACCGGCCCGTGCCGTTCTTCGCGTGGCCGGCGGCCATCTTCATGCTCGCGGGCGTGGGCGTGGGCGCCCGCTTCCTCTACTACTACTTCACGACCGGCGGCCAGGGCCACGTGCAGTCACTCATCCTCGGCACGGGCCTGGTCCTGCTCGCCGCGATGATGCTGCTGGCCGCGCTGCTCGCGGAGCTCACCAGCGCCAACCGCAAGCTCATCGAGGACGTGCAGTGGCGCATCCGCGCGCTCGACATCGACCGCGACCGCGAGCGCCGCTCGTGAGCGAGCGCGTCACCGTCTTCGGCGCCGGGTACGTCGGGCTCATCACCGGCGTGTGCCTCGCGCACTCCGGCCACGACGTCACCGTGCTCGACACCGATGCTGCCAAGGTCGCGCGCCTGTCCGAGGGCACGCCCACCATCCACGAGCCGCAGCTGGCCGAGTACCTCGCCGAGGGGCTGGCCGCCGGCCGCCTGCGCTTCACGATCGCCGACGACGCCGCGATCGAGGCGGTCGACGGCATCGCGTTCGTCGCGGTGGGCACGCCGCCGACCGCGGCCGGCGCCGCCGACCTGTCCGCCGTGCGCGCCGTCGTGGACGCGCTGGCCGAGGACGCCTCGGCCGAGACGCTCGTCGTGATGAAGAGCACGGTGCCGCCGGGCACGGGCGAGCGCTTCGCCGAGCAGCTCGCCGCGCGCGGGATCGCGTACACCTCGAACCCGGAGTTCCTGCGCGAGGGCTCGGCGGTGGCGGACTGGTACGACACCGACCGCATCGTCATCGGCGGCGAGGACGCGGCGTGCGCCCGGCTGGCGGCGCTCTACGGCGACGTCGAGGCACCGGTGGTCGCCTGCGACATCGCGTCGGCCGAGCTCATCAAGTACGCGAGCAACGCGTTCCTCGCCACCAAGATCTCGTTCATCAACGAGATCGCCACGCTGTGCGACCTCGTGGGCGCCGACGTCGACCTCGTCGCCCGCGGCGTCGGGATGGACAGGAGGATCGGCACCGCGTTCCTCAAGCCCGGCATCGGCTGGGGCGGCTCGTGCTTCCCGAAGGACACGCGCGCGCTCGACTTCCTCGCCACGCTGCACGGCTACGACTTCCACCTGCTGCGCGCCGTCATCGACGTGAACTCGCGTCAGCGCCTGCTGCCGGTGCGCGCGCTCGTGGACCACTGGGAGTCGATCGAGGGGCGCACCGTGGCGGTGCTCGGGCTGACCTTCAAGCCCGACACCGACGACGTGCGCGAGGCGCCCGCCTCCGAGATCGTCGCGCTGCTGCTGGCCGAGGGCGCGAAGGTGCGCGCGTACAACCCCGTGCCCGTCCCCGTACCCGCGGGCGCGAGCGCGTGCGGCTCGCTGGCCGACTGTGTCGCCGGCGCCGACGCGGTGGTCGTCGCGACCGAGTGGCGCGAGATCGCCGAGGCGGACTGGCATGCGCTCGCGGGAACGATGGTCCCGGGCGGCATCGTGTTCGACGGGCGCAACGCGCTGGACCCGCACGCGGTGCGCGCCGCGGGCGTGACGTACGTGGGCGTCGGACGGCCGTAGCGGCGCGGTCTATCGGCGGCGCGCCAGTCGCTCTCTCACGGCGTCGAACAGGGTCTGCGCGACCTCGAGCGCCTCGACGGCCTCGTCGTGAGGCGGCTCGACGAAGTCGCCCGGGTACCGGTAGCGCCACGCGTAGACCGTCAGCCGGGCCGCTTCTCGCAGCAGCGGTTCGAACCCCGAGTCGCGCTCCGTCAGCTTCGCCGCCAGCTCGCCTATCACGTGGGTCTTGCCGAACGGAACGCCCTGCGCCGTGAGCAGCGCCTTGAGCGCCTTCTCCGCCGACTGCTGACAGTGGAACACGACGTCAGCCAGAAGCGGCGGCTCGGCGCGCAGGTCGTGCTCGGCAGCCGCCAAGTCGGCCGCCGCGCGCTGCATCCAAGCGGCGACGTGGTCGCCCAGGACGTCACGCGACATAGAGCAGCGCCCCCTCGCGCAGAACAGCTGCGGGCAGCGAAGCGGCAACCTGCTCGGCGGCGGCGTCGAAGTAGGCGCGCGAGACGATCAGGACGTCGACCGGGACCTCAAGGCCCCACAGGTGGTCCGAGTACGCGTCGCGCGCGTCCATCCGCTCCGGCCGTGCGTCGTCGGGCATCACGAGCATGATGTCGTAGTCGCTGTCCGGCCCCGCCTCGCCACGCGCAGCCGAGCCGAACAGGTAGACACGCTCAGGGTCGTAGCCGCGAACGAGCCGGTCGACGATGTCACGCAACGCCGGGTCGGCCGACATGATCGCCGCGCCGTCACGCCCTCCTATGGCAGCGACCGGCACGACGTAGTTGCGGCCGATCTTCCGCGCATCAAGCGTGCCCGCGCGGATCCTCTTGAGCACGGCCTGCCTCGTGATGCCGAGCAGGGCCGCAGCCTCGGTCGTGCCCAAGTAGGCGTCGTGTCGCGATGAGTCCCTCATGCGGTGGAGGTTACCCTGTGACAACCGCGGGAGCAAGACCGCGCGCCCCGCCTCATTCCTCGGCGCCGAAACACTCCTCGTAGCTGGGACACGCCCCGCACACCGGGCGCTTTCAACCCTCGAATCCGGGCCAGCCGCACATCCGCTTGTACAAGTACTTCTTCCAGCGCATGTCGCGGTCGTTGCCCGCAGCGATCGCCGGGAAGTGCCGCTCCATGAGCGCGCGGACCTCGGAACGGTCGGTCAGACCCATCGCCGCGTAGAGGTGCCCGTCCTTCAGCGCGGAATCCGCGACCCACGCCGCGACGCAGGGCGCCTCGGCATCGAGCGGCGAGGCCGCCTCCATGAGCAGCCCGTAGATCGCGTCGTACTCGCTGCGATGACCCGCCATGCCGCCGTCCTCCTCGCGAAGCCGCCCGCTCGCTCGCGCGCGCATCCGTGCTACTCTAGCGCGCCCGCCCGCACCCGTGACCGGAGCAACCCGTGCGCCAGCAAGACGTCCGCAACATCGCCATCATCGCCCACGTCGACCACGGCAAGACGACGCTGGTCGACCGCCTGCTGCAGGAGACGCACGTCTTCCGCGACAACCAGCAGGTGGCCGAGCGCGTGCTCGACAGCAACGACCAGGAGCGCGAGCGCGGCATCACCATCCTCGCGAAGAACATCTCGGTGCGGCACCGCGACGTGAAGATCAACGTCATCGACACGCCGGGCCACGCCGACTTCGGCGGCGAGGTCGAGCGGGTGCTCAAGATGGCCGACGGCGCGCTGCTGATCGTGGACGCGTTCGAAGGCCCGATGCCGCAGACACGATTCGTGCTCAAGCACGCGCTCGAGCACGGCTTGAAGCCGCTCGTGGTCGTGAACAAGATCGACCGCCCGGGCGCGCGCCCGCACGAGGTGGTCGACGGCGTGTTCGACCTCATGGTCGACCTGGGCGCCGACGACGAGCAGCTCGACTTCCCCATCGTCTACACGAGCGCGGTCGAGGGCTACGCGCGAAACGAGCCCGACGACGGCAACGGCGACATGCTGCCGCTCCTCGACGCGATCGTGGACCACGTGCCCACGCCCGACGTCGACCCGGACGGGCCGGTCGCGATGCAGGTGTGCACGGTCGACCACTCCGAGTACGTCGGCCGCATCGGTATCGGACGCGTCTTCTCGGGCACGATGCGCGCGGGCGACGCGATCCTCGTCGTCAAGAACGACGGCACGCGCTTCAACGCGACCGTGAAGCAGCTGTTCACGTTCGAGGCGCTCGGCCGCGCCGAGGCGGAAACCTGCCACGCCGGCGACATCTGCGCGGTGGTGGGCGTGGACGACGCGGACATCGGCGACATGTTCACCTGCCGCGTCGATCCGGTCCGCCTCGACCCCATCGCCGTCGAGGAGCCGACGATGTCCGTCGTGTTCGAGGCGTCCACCAGCCCGCTGGTGGGCCGCGAGGGCTCGATCGTCGGCGGCCGGCAGCTCAAGGAGCGCCTCGCGCGCGAGGCCGAGTCCAACATCTCCATGCGCATCGAGGAGACGCCCGACCGCACCGGCGTCGAGGTCTCCGGCCGAGGCGTGCTCCATCTGTCGGTGCTCATGGAGACGATGCGCCGCGAGGGATTCGAGTTCCAGGTCGGCCGGCCGCGCGTCATCACCAAGCGCGACGAGGCGGGCAAGCTCCTCGAGCCGATCGAGCAGGCCGTCGTCGACGTGCCCGCCGAGTACGCCGGCAAGGTCATCGAGATCTTCGGCACCGCCGGCGGCGAGATGACCGACATGGTCCAGCGCGACGAGCATGTCCACCTCGAGTTCCGCATCCCCAGCCGCGGGGTCATGGGCCTGCGCACGCGCATCATGAACGGCACGCGCGGCGAGGCCACGCTCTTCCACCGCTTCGCCGAGTACGGCCCGCACCGCGGCGACATCGGCGGACGCCAGTGCGGCTCGCTCATCGCCATGTCGACCGACAAGGCCGTCGCGTACGCGCTCGACGCGCTCCAGCAGCGCGGCAAGATGTTCGTGAGTCCGGGCGACACCTGCTACGAGGGGATGATCGTCGGCGAGCACGCGAAGTCGGGCGACCTCGTGGTCAACGTCGCAAAGGCCAAGCAGCTCACCAACATGCGCGCCGCCTCGGCGGACAAGGGGATACAGCTCGCGCCCGCGATCACGTTCACACTCGAGGAGGCGCTCGAGTACATCGAGGACGACGAGCTCGTCGAGGTGACCCCCGAGTCCGTGCGCCTGCGCAAGCGGCTGCTCGTCGAGAAGGATCGCAAGCGCGCGCGCAACGGCTGACCTGCGCTCGGTGACGCAGCGCACTGCGCGGTGACCGCACGGTCGGGTACTCTGGTGCCTTGAGGGAGGGACCCATGCACCACGCTCGCAAGCCGCGCGCCGGCACGCGTGCCGCAGCCGACGCGTCTGCACGCCGCGCACGGACACACCGGGGCGCCGGCCGATGATCATCACCGCCGACTGGGTCCTGCCCGTCTCGCATCCGCCGATCCGCGACGGGGCGGTTGCCGTCCGCCGCGGCCGCATCACGGCGGTCGGCGCGGCGGCGGACCTTGCCGCGCGCTTCCCTGACGACGAGGTCACTCGGCTCGACGGCTGCGTGCTCGCCCCTGGGCTCGTCAACGCCCGCACACGCCTCGCGCTGTCGGCGGTCGGAGGGATGTCGCTCGGAGCCGACCCCGCCGTCCGCATCCGGACGGCCGCGGAGCGCCTCGGCGTGCTCGACAACGACGACCTTGCCGACTCGGCGGCGTACGGCGCGACCCGGTGCCTGCTCACCGGCACCACGGTCGTCGGCGACGTCGTGTTCGGCCCGGAGTCGCCGGCCGCGGCGGCCGACGCAGGTCTGGCTGGAGTGTTCTTCTGGGAGGTCTTCGGCATCTCGGAGTCGGAGCTCGTCGACTACCTGGCCGAGCGCGAGTACCCGGCGGACGGCCCGACCGGCCACGGACGCATCCGGTGCGCCGCCGGCGCGCATTCGGCCTACACCGTCGGGCCCGAGGCGCTCCGCGCCGTACGCGCGCTCACGCGCGAGCAGGGCTGCCCGTTCGCGATCCGCGTGGCCGAGTCGAGCGCCGAGTCGCTGCTGTTCGCAGGAGGCGGCGGGCCGCTCGAACCGCTCGCCGCTCAGCACGCGGTCGGCTTCCGCCCGCCGCGCGTCTCCCCGGTGGACTACCTCGACACCCTCGGGGTGCTCGAACGTGCCATCGCGGTCCACTGCACCCGGGCCGACGCCCGCGACGCACGCCGGCTCGCGGCGAGGGCCCAGGGTGTCGTGCTGTGCCCCCGCTCCAACGTCCGCCTCGGGCACGGTGAGCCGCCCGTCGGCGACCTCCTGCACGCGCGGGCGAGGCTCGCGATCGGCACCGGTTCGGGGCTCGACACCCGCGACCTCGACCTGTTCGCCGAGGCGCGCGAGCTCATGCGCATCGCACCCGACCTGTCCGCCGAGCGCGCGCTGCGGATCATGACCTACGAGGGCGCATGGGTCCTCGGCATGGCCGACCTGTTCGGCTCGCTCGAGCCCGACAAGCAGGCGGACCTCATCGCGGTGCGGATCCCGGCGACGGACGACCCACTCGAGACGCTGCTGCGCGAAGGGTGCCGGGAGAACGTGCGCGCCGTGATGTCGGCGGGCGTGTGGCGCGTCATCGACGGCGAGACGGCGTTCGACGCGGCCGGCCTCGCCCAAGCGGCCGAGCGCGTGAGAGCCAAGGTCCCCGGGGCGCTCGGCGGGACGCCCGGCTAGAGCGGCAGGCGCCGCACCTCGGCCTGGCCGCCATGCTCGGCGCGACACTCGACCGGGTGGTTCCGCTCGTCGACGAAGACCACGTGCGGCTCGTGGGCACGCGCCTCGGCGTCGTCCATCTCGGAGAAGTGAGCGACGATCACGCGGTCGCCCACCGAGACCAGACGCGCGGCCGCGCCGTTGACGCACACGACACCGGAGCCCGGCATCCCGGGGATCGCGTAGGTCTCGAAGCGGGCGCCGTTGTCGACGTCCCAGATCGCGACGGCCTCGTTGGGGAGGATGTCGGCGGCGTCCATGAGGGCAGCGTCGATCGTCACCGAGCCCTCGTAGGAGACGTCCGCGCCCGTGATGGTCGCGCGGTGGATCTTGCCGTGGAGCATCTTGCGTCGCATCTTCGGTCAGCACCTTCCCGGTGGCCGCCCGCCCGTGCGTCCCTGCGGGTCGACCCCTCGCGCAGCGTGCCTGCGGGGGACGAGAGTGTAGCAGGCGTGGCGGGCGTGGCGCTACAGGTAGTACATCCCGGCCGCCTCGGCGTCGATGGCATCCTGCCGCTCGGCGAGCCGGGCGATCGTGACCTCGCCGAGGTGCGCGTCCAGCGCGTCGGCGGCGTCCGCCCACATCTCGGCGACGGCCGAGGCGGACGTGTGCGGCACATCGAGGACGTCGCGCTCGACCGCGCGTGCGACGGCCGCGACCGTGAGCGAGTCCGCGGGCGCCGCGAGCGCGCAGCCGCCGCCCGAGCCGCGCCGCCCGCTGACGATGCCTGCGCGCGCGAGCGCGGTGAGCTGCTGCTCGAGGAAGCGCTTCGGCAGGCCGAGACGCGCCGCGACCTCGCCGGCCGAGATGGACTCGCCCGGGTCGAGCCGCGCGAGCTCCACGAGCGCACGAACGGCGTAGTCGAGCCGCTGCGAGACGCGCATCAGCCGACACCCTCCCACAGCGCGGTGGACAGGTAGCGCTCGCCGGTGTCCGGGGCCACCGTGACGATCCTGCGGCCCGCGTACTCGGGCAGCGCAGCGAGCCGCAGCGCCGCGGTGACGTTCGCGCCCGCCGAGATGCCGACGAGCAGGCCCTCCTCGGCGGCGAGCCTCCGCGACGTCGCGATGGCATCCGGTCCAGTCACGCACTCGACCCCGTCGAGCACCTCGAGGTCGAGGGTGTTCGGGATGAAGTTCGCGCCGATGCCCTGGATGAGGTGCGGCGCAGGCGTGAGGTCCTCGCCGGCGAGCCGCTGCCCGATGATCGGGCTCTCGGCCGGCTCGACCGCGATGGCGCGGATCGAGCCGTCGCGCTCCTTGAGGAACCGCCCCGCGCCGCTGATGGTGCCGCCCGTGCCGACCCCGGCGACGAACGCGCCGATCCCGGCGTCCCCGAGCGCCTCCCAGACCTCCGGGCCGGTGGTACGGTAGTGCGCGCGGGGGTTGGCCGGGTTGTCGAACTGGCCGGCGATCCACGCACCGGGCGTCTCGGCCGCGATGGTCTCGGCGCGTTCGACCGCGCCCTTCATGCCGAGCTCCTTCGGCGTGAGCACCAGTTCTGCCCCGTAGGCGGCGGCGAGTCGGCGGCGCTCGAGCGACATGCTCTCCGGCATCGTCAGCACGACCCGGTAGCCGCGCTCGGCCCCGACCATCGCCAGCGCGATGCCGGTGTTGCCGCTGGTGGGCTCCACGATGACCGACTCGCCCGGCGTGATGAGGCCGCGCTCCTCGGCGTCGGCGACCATCGCCGCACCGATGCGGTCCTTGACCGATCCGCCCGGGTTGCGCGGCTCGAGCTTGACGAACACGCGGGCGGGCAGCCCTTGGGCGACGTGACGGAGTTCGATGACGGGGGTGTCGCCGATGGTCTCGGCGACGCCGGGCGCTGGCTGTGACATGGCGGGCCTCCTTGCGCGATGGTGCGAGATGCCGCCATTGTGCGCGCTCCGGCGGCAGACGCAAGGGGTTCTTACGCACTATTCCGATGCGATTATACACTCGCTGCGGGGCTGACCCGCGCCGCCCACCCTCAGACGACGACGAACACCTCGCCGTCACGCACGATCACGGGGTAGGTCTTCACGTCGGCGTCGGGGTGGTCGGTCGTGCCGTCGCGCACGTCGTATCGCCACCCGTGCCACGGGCACATGACCGTGTGGCCGTCCACGAAGCCGTCGGCCAACGGCGCGAAGGCGTGCCGGCAGACGTTCGACAGCGCGTAGTGCTCGCCGTCGACCCGGAACAGCGCGATGTCGCGCTTGCCGATCTTCACGTGGCGGGCCTCGCCGTCGCGAAGCTCGCCGGCGGCCGCGACGCGGACCTCGACGGGGCCTTCCGGCACGCCCGCCTCCATGCCGGGCGCCAAGTCGTCGGGCGCGTCCGTGCGCACGAACAGGCCGCACCAGCACTGGCCGGCGGCCGCGAACTCGCTCTCTTGTACACCTCTGACGCTGCCCACGAAGGGGCGAGACG
>VAUM01000026.1:8213-11543 GCA_005774595.1 Actinomycetota bacterium | reverse complement strand
GGGGGATCCTTCGAGGCAGATTGTGGCCGCTGTGTGTGTGGTCGCAAGGAACCGGGTGTGGAGGTCGTGTGAAAGCGTCGTGGGCGCGCCGGTCGCCCGTTCGTCGGGATCCTCACAGTCGCGCGTGCCGCTCGGCATGGGATACGCTCTATGGAGTGCGGCGGAACGTCTCGGAAGGTCGGCGGCATGGCGAAGCTGAACTGCTGGGAGTACAAGAACTGCGGACGCGAACCCGGCGGCGACAAGGTGGCCGAGATGGGGCCGTGTGCCGCGGCGATCGAGGCCCGGCTCGATGGGAAGAACGACGGCGTCAACGCCGGCCGCTCCTGTTGGGTCATCCCCGGCACGCTGTGCAACGGCGTGGTGTGCGGCACGTTCGACGAGAAGTTCCCGCACTGCCGCAAGTGCGACTTCTTCGAGGCGGTCCAGGAGGAGCAGGGCGAGGGCTACGTGGACTACGTCGCGCTGCTGCTCACGCTGGCGCAGCGCGGCGGCGACGGCGACGGCCCGCAGGCGTGACCCGCTTCGAGGAGTACGAGCGGCCCGCGGTCACGGGCGACACCGTGGTGATCCGCGACGTCGCGGGCCGGCGCGAGGTGCTGCTGATCCGCCGGGGCCACGAGCCCTTCGCCGGCATGTGGGCGCTGCCGGGCGGATTCCTCGATCCGTACGAGGCGCCGCAGGACGGCGCGCGCCGGGAACTCACCGAGGAGACCGGGCTGGCGTGGGATGGCCCACTCGCGTGCATCGGCGGGTTCGGGAAGCGCGGACGCGACCCGCGCGGCTGGACGGTGTCGGTGGTGTACCTCGCGGTCCTCGACGACCCCGACGTGGCGGTCGCCGGCGGCGACGACGCCGCCGAGGCGGCTTGGCACCCGCTCGACGACCCGCCGCAGCTGGCGTTCGATCACGGCGAGATCCTCGACGCGGCGCGGGAGATGCTCGCGGGCGGGTAGCGGCCGTCGCGTTGACATGGCACGCGCCTCGCTCGTATCGTTACGCGTCACAACCGCATAGTCGAAGCCGTTGATGGGGATGAGTACGCGGCAGCGCACGAGCTGCCAGAGAGCCGGGGAAGCTGAGAACCGGCGCTCGGCGGGCCGCGGAACATGGCCCCGGAAGGCTTCCGGAGGAACGGCGCGCACCAGTGCGCCAAGTAATGCCGGACGGACGCCCCCGTTACCTCGGGCTATTGAGCATCGGACCCTCCGACACATCCCGCCGTCGGGGAACAGCCACCGGTCCCGTGCTCGAGAAGATGAGGCCGCCGCTGCAACGTGGGCGACGGCGAAGTCGGGTGGTACCGCGAAGGACTCTTATCGGAGGCCTCTCGCCCTGACATACGAGGGCGGGAGGTCTTTGTCTGTATATGGAGGTGAGTGCGGTGGCGAAGAGCTGGGAGGAGATCAACTCCCGGATCGCAGCGGGCGAGGCGGTCGTGGTGACGGCCGAGGAGTTCGCCGCGATCGCGGCCGAGGACGGGGTGTCCAAGGCCGCGAAGAAGGTGGACGTCGTCACGACGGGGACGTTCGGCCCGATGTGCTCCTCGGGCGTCTTCGTGAACTTCGGGCATTCGGACCCGCCCATCAAGATGCAGGAGATCACGCTGAACGACGTGCCTGCGTCGGGCGGTCTGGCGGCGGTCGACACGTACCTCGGCATCACCGAGCCGAGCCGCACGCGCGGCATCGAGTACGGTGGCGCGCACGTCGTCGAGGACCTGCTGCGGGGCCGTGCCGTGCGGCTGAAGGCCACCGGGCCGGGTACGGACTGCTACCCGCGCACCGAGATCGACACGTGGATCACGCTCGACGACCTGAACCAGGCGTACTTCTTCAACCCGCGCAACGCGTACCAGAACTACGCGGTCGCGGTGAACTCGGGCGACCGCGCGCTCTACACCTACCTCGGCACGCTGCTGCCGCGGTTCGGCAACGCGACCTACTGCTCGGCCGGCGCGCTCTCGCCGCTGCTCAACGACCCGACGTACCGCACGATCGGCGTCGGGACGAGGTGCTTCGTGGCGGGTGCCCCGGGCTACGTGGCATGGCAGGGAACGCAGCACAACCCGAACCAGACGCGCGACGAGCGCGGCGTGCCGGTGGCGCCATCGGGGACTCTCGCGGTCATCGCCGACCTGAAGCAAGCGTCGCCGGAGTACTTCTCGGCGGCGACGTTCACGAAGTACGGCGTCTCGTCGTTCATCGGCATCGGCGTGCCGATCCCGGTGCTCGACGAGGACCTGGCGGCGACGCTCGCGCTGACCGACGCCGACCTGCAGGCGACGGTGCTCGACTACGCGGTGCAGGGGCGCAGCCGTCCGGCGCTCGGGCGGGTGACCTACGCTCAGCTGCGCAGCGGCGAGATCGAGGTGGACGGGCACAAGGTCCAGACCGGCCCGATCTCCTCGCTGCCCGCTGCACGCAAGATCGCCGCCGAGGTCAAGCGCTGGGTGGCCGAGGAGGGCTTCAAGCTCGCCGAACCGCTCGAGCAGTTGCCGCAGGCGGGAAGCCAGGGCTTCAAGCCGCTCGAGATCAAGGGACGGGAGGCGATCTGACATGGCCAAGAAGCGCTTCGACCTCACGTTCCCGCCGAAGCAGGCGGGACGCCCGATCGTCTATCACCTCGTCAAGGACCACGACCTGACGCCGAACATCCTGCGCGCGCAGATCCAGCCGGGCCAGGAGGGCCGGATGCTCGTGGAGCTCACGGGCGGCAAGGACGACCTTGCTTCCGGCATCGCCTTCCTCGAGAAGGAGGGGCTGACCGTCCACGAGGCGGCGTCCGACATCGTGCTCGATACCGAGCGGTGCGTGGACTGCGGCCTGTGCACGGCGGTGTGCCGGCCCGGCGCACTCACGCTCGGCCGTGACGGGTGCCTGAAGTTCGACAAGGACAAGTGCGTGTACTGCGAGGCGTGCGTCATCGCGTGTCCCCGCAGGGCGATCACGCTGCAGTTCTAGAGTCGCGCGTGACCGAGAGGCGCCGCCGCCCGCGAACGCCCGCGCGCGGCGGGCCTTTCGGTAGACTGCTTGGCGCGAGGGTGGCGAAGGGCGGGTGCGACGGTGCCGGACGTGCTGCTGAGGCTGGGGAGAGAGGTGCTCGTCGCCGACGGGGCGATGGGGACCATGCTCCAGCGCGCCGGGATTCCGCCGGAGCAGTGCGCCGTCGAGCTCAACGTCCTGGAGCCCGAGATCGTGGCGCAGGTGCACCGCGACTACGCGATGGCCGGCGCCGACGTCGCGATCTCGAACACCTTCGGCGGCAACCGCGTGAAGCTGGCCGAGTACGGCCTGGCCGACCGGGGCGCCGAACTCAACGCGGCCGGCG
>VAUM01000026.1:0-8203 GCA_005774595.1 Actinomycetota bacterium | reverse complement strand
GGGTCGCCGAGCTCAACACCGCCGGCGTGCGCCTCGCGCGCGCGGGCGGCTCGCCGCACGTGCTGGGTGACATCGGGCCGACCGGCCTCGTGCTCGCACCGCTCGGCGGTGCCGCGTTCGACGAGGTCTTCGAGGTCTTCGCCGAGCAGGCGGCCGCGCTCGCGTCCGCCGGGCCCGACGCGCTCATCATCGAGACGATGACCGACATCGCCGAGGCTCGGTGCGCGCTGCTCGCGGCGCGGTCGGTCACGGACCTGCCGGTGTTCGTGACGGTGACGTTCGGCGCGAACGGGCGCACGGACCTGTCGGGCACCGGCCCCGAGGAGGCCGCGATCGTCCTCGAGGCGTGCGGCGCGGCCGCGGTCGGCATCAACTGCGGGCTCGGACCTGAGCAGATGCTGCCGCTCGTCGAGCGGCTCGCGCGCGCGTGCAGCGTGCCGGTGGTCGTTCAGCCGAACGCGGGCCTGCCGGTGCTCGACGCCGACGGGAACACCGTCTTCCCCGGCACGCCCGACGAGATGGGCGCGTACGCGGCGCGGTTCGTCGACGCGGGCGCGTCCGTGGTCGGGTCGTGCTGCGGGTCGTCGCCGGCGTTCACCGGCGCGATAGCGGACTTCGCGAAGGAGCGCGCCGTAGCGCCGCGCGAGACGCCCGCGGGCGTGGGGTTCGCTGGTCCGCGCGGGTGGGTACGCGTCGGCGCAGGGAGGCCGATCGCGGTCATCGGCGAGCGCATCAACCCGACCGGCAAGCCCGAGCTGGCCGACTCGCTGCGCGAAGGCTCGATGTCGGTCGTGCGCCGCTTCGCCGCCGAGCAGGCCGACGCGGGCGCCGCGGCGCTCGACGTGAACGTGGGCGCGGCGGGCGTGGACGCCGCCGAGGCTCTGCCCGCGGCCGCGTTGGCGCTGGCCGGCGTGACCGACCTGCCGCTCGTGCTCGACACCACGGATCCGGCCGCACTCGAGCGCGCGCTGCGCGTCTACCCGGGCCGCGCGCTCGTGAACTCGGTCAACGGCGGCGAGGAGTCCATGGCAGCGGTGCTGCCGCTGGCCGCGCGCTACGGCGCGGCGGTGGTGGTGCTCGCGCTCGACGACGCGGGCATCCCGCACGAAGCGGCCGGCAGGCTCGCGATCGTGGACCGCGTATGCGCGCGTGCGCACGAGGCGGGCCTGCGCGACGAGGACCTGATCGTGGACACCCTTGTGATGACCGCGGCCACCGACGCCGGTGCGCCGAGGGTGACGGTGGCCGCGCTGGCGGGCGTGAAGGAGCGCGGTCTCGCGGCGATGCTCGGCGTGAGCAACGTCAGCCACGGGTTGCCGCTGCGCGGCCGCCTGAACGCCGCGTTCCTCGCGGCCGCCGCCGAGGCGGGGCTGGATGCCGCCATCGTGAACCCGGGCGACCCCGTCGTCGCCGAGGCGGTGCGGCTGGCCGACAAGGCCCGGGCCGCCGGCGCCGGCGCAGCGCGGCCCGGGCAGGCGTGGGCGGCCTGGGACGACGCGTACGAGGCCGCGCTGGCCGGCGCGCACGGCGGCGGCGAGCCGGGCGATGCGGGCGCGGACGATGACGGCGGCGCGGTCGAGGCCCGGCTGGCCGCCGCCGTGCTCCGCGGCGACGCCGACGCGGCTCCGGGGCTCGTGGACGCGGCGGTCGCCGCGGGGGCGGCCCCGGGGGACGTGATCGCCGGCGTGCTGACGCCCGCGATCCAGGGGCTCGGCGACGCGTTCGGGCGCGGCGAGGCGTTCCTGCCGCAGCTCATCGTGGCGGCCGAGGCGATGAAGGCCGCGGTCGCGCGCGCGAAGACGTACCTGCCGCCGGGCGCTTCCGAGCCGGCGGGCCGGGTGGCGTTCGCGACCGTGAAGGGCGACGTCCACTCCATCGGCAAGGACATCTGCATCTCGCTGCTCGAGAGCGCCGGCTTCGCGGTGGCGGATCTCGGCGTGGACGTGCCGCCGGAGGCGGTGGCCGCCGCGGCGGCTGATGCCGACGTCGTGTGCCTGTCGGCGCTGATGACGACGACGCTGCCGGCGATGCAGGCATCGGCCTGGGCCGTGGAGGCTGCTTCGCCGGGAGTGCCGGTGCTCGTCGGCGGTGCGGTCGTGACCGAGGACTGGGCGCACAGCATGGGGCTGGGCTACGCTCACGATGCCCCCGGCTGCGTGCGCGCGGTCGAGGCGGCCGTGGCGGCGGTGCGCTCGGCGCGGGACGGAAGGTCGCGGTCATGATCATCACGAAGCCTCGCGACTGGCAGCGCATCCTGCGCAACCTCGAGGAGGTCGGCGCGCGCTCGGTCTTCCTGATGGGCTGCGGCCAGTGCGCAACGGTCGTCCACACGGGCGGCGAGAAGGAGCTGCTGCAGGCGAAGGCCGTCCTCGAGCAGCACGGCCATACCGTCACGGGATGGGCGGTCGGCGACGTGACGTGCCATCTCGGTGGCACGCGCCTGGAGACCCGCAAGCGTTCCGGCGACATCGAGGCGGCCGACGCCGTGGTGGTGCTCGCGTGCGGCGCGGGCGTGCAGACGGTGGCCGACTCGGTGCGCAAGCCGGTCTTCCCGGGCTTGGAGAGCGCGTTCCTCGGCAACGTGATCCGGCACGGAGTGTTCGAGGAGCGCTGCCAGATGTGCGGCGACTGCGTGCTCGACCGCACCGCCGGCATCTGCCCGGTCACGACCTGTCCGAAAGGACTGCTCAACGGGCCGTGCGGCGGGATGTGGGACGGGAAGTGCGAGGTCCTGCGCGACCGCGAGTGCACGCACGTGCGCATCCGCGCGCGCCTCGCCGAGCAGGGCCGCTCGCGCGCGGGCGCCGTGCCGCCCAAGGATCACAGCCGCAAGCAGAAGCCCGGAGCGGTGAACCTGCGCGACGCCGGCGAGGGCGGCGACCGCCCGTGAGCCGCCTTCGCGACGCTCTCGAGCGCGGCGAGTTCGTCGTCACCGGCGAGGTCGCGCCCCCGCGCGGCACCGACCTGTCTGCCATGCTGGCGTCCGTCGACATCCTGGCGCCGCACTGCCTCGCGCTCAACGTCACCGACAACCAGGGCGCGGCGCTGCACCTCTCGTCGCTCGCTGCGTCGCGCGTCCTGCTCGACCGCGGCGTGGAGCCGATCTTCCAGCAGACCTGCCGGGACCGCAACCGCCTCGCCTTGCAGTCGGACCTGCTCGCGGCGTGGACGCTCGGCCTCGAGAACGTGCTCATGGTGACCGGCGATGACCCGCGCGGCGGCGACCACCCGGAAGCCAAGGGCGTGTTCGACCTCGACTCGACGCAGCTGCTCACCGTGGCGTCGGAGCTGAACGCCGGCCGAGACATGATGGGCCGCGATCTGGATGGCGGAACCGGCTTCTACCTCGGCGGGGCGATCTTCCCGGAGGCCGAGCCGTGGGAGGTCCAGCTCGACCGCGCGGTCGAGAAGGCGGCCGCCGGCGCGCGCTTCTTCCAGACGCAGGCGGTGTTCGACATCGCGAAGCTCGAGCGCGCCGTGTCGGCGCTGCGGCCGCACGGCGTCAAGGTCATCGCCGGCGTGCTGCTGCTCAGGAGTCCGCGGGTGGTCGACTTCATCAATGACAAGCTCGCGGGGCTGATGGTTCCCGAGGAGGTCGGCGCGCGCATCCGCGGCGCGGCTGACCCGAAGGCCGAAGCCATCGCGCTCGCCGTCGAGCAGGTCCGCGCGATCCGCGAGGTCGCCGATGGGGTCCACGTCATGCCGCTCGGGCTCGACGCGGCCGTGCCTGAGATCCTCGCGGGCGCCGGACTGTAGCGCCCGCGTCGCAACCGGAGCGCGAACGGGGTAGTGCTAGAATCTCCGACGCTCGCGGTGAAGGGCGCGCGTCGGCCCGCCTTCCCGCGACAGTTCTGCCGAGCGGCGGGGACGACCCATGCCGCAGGCGCCCGACGGAAGGGTCCCCACCATGCGAATCGTCGTCCTCGGCGGAGGTCCCGGCGGCTACTCGGCGGCGTTCGAGGCGGCGCGGCTCGGCGCCGACGTCGTGCTCGTCGAGCGTGAGCGCCTCGGCGGCACCTGCCTGAACAAGGGCTGCATCCCCACCAAGACCATCCTGCGCACCGCGCGCGTCGTCAGCGAGACGGCGCACGCCGAGGAGTTGGGGCTGACCGGGGCGGTCGCCACCGTCGAGGTGCCGGCGCTGCGCGCGCGAAAGGAAGCGGTCGTCGACGAGCTGGTGGGCCAGGTCGAGGGCACGGCGCGCCGCCTGAAGGTCGAGGTCGTCGCCGGCGAGGGACGCCTGACCGGTCCGCGGACCGTCGAGGTGGTCCCCGACAGCGGGGGCACGGTCGTCCTCGAAGGCGACGCGGTGATCCTCGCCACCGGCTCCGAGGTCTTCCGCCTGCCGAACATCGATCACAGCATGGAGGGGGTGTGGACCAGCGACGACGCCGTCGCGCTGACCGACATCCCCAAGAGCGTCGTCATCATCGGTGGCGGGGTCATCGGGCTCGAGTTCGCGTGCGTGTACGCCACGCTCGGCAGCTGCGTGACCGTCGTCGAGCTCATGGACCAGGTGCTGCCGGGCAACGACCGCCGCGTCGCGCGCGCGGCGCAGGAGGCGCTCGAGGCCCTCGGCGTCGAGTTCCGGCTTGCCGATGCGGTCGAGAAGGTCGACCGGCTCGACGAGCGCATGTACGCGGACCTGCGCAGCGGCACGTTGCTCGAGGCGGACGTGGTCATGAGCGCCGTGGGCCGCAAGCCGTTCTCCGAAGGCCTCGGCTTTCCGGAGGCGGGCATCGAGATGGACCGCGCCGCGGTGAAGGTCGACGAGCACTTCCGCACGAGCGTGCCCGGCGTCTACGCCATCGGCGACCTGATCGGCGGGATGATGCTCGCGCACGTCGCCGAGGAGGAGGGCGTCGCCGCCGCGCGCAACGCGGTGGCCGAGCTGTCCGGCGCCTCGGCGCACGAGACCGTGCGCTACGACTGCATCCCCGCCTGCGTCTACACGTTCCCCGAGGTCGCGGTCGTCGGGAGTTCGCGCGACTCGGCCAAGGAGCGCGGCGTCGACGCGGTCCAGTCGGTGATGAAGTTCACGGGCAACGGCAAGGCGCTGGCCGAGCGTGAGAGCGACGGCTTCGTCCAGATGGTCGCCGAGAAGGGCACCGGCCGCATCGTCGGCTGCCAGATCGTCGGTCCGCATGCGGTGGAGATCGTCCACGAGGTCGCGGTCGCGATGCGTCACGGCATCACCGTGCGCGATCTGGCCGAGACGGTGCACGCGCACCCGACCGTCTCCGAGGTCGTCCGCGCCGCCGCAGCCGACGCGGCCGGCAAGTGCGGCGTGTAGACGGGACTGAAGCGCGCGTGGCGTACGAGCACGGCACCACGCCAGCCACGCGCCGTCTGCCGCCATGGCTGCGGCGACCCGTCGCGCACCCCGGGCGCTTCGCCGACACGGACGCGGTGGTCGCTGAGCTCGGGCTGCACACGGTCTGCGCCGAGGCGCGCTGCCCCAACCGCGGCGAGTGCTTCTCTGCGGGCACCGCGACGTTCCTCGTGCTCGGTGACGCCTGCACCCGCGGCTGCCCGTTCTGCGCCGTCGAGGCACGCACGCCCGCCGCGCCGGACGACGGGGAGCCCGTGCGCGTCGCCGAGGCGGTCGCGCGGCTCGGTCTGCGGCACGCGGTGGTCACGATGGTGACCCGCGACGACCTTCCCGACGGAGGTGCGGCGCACGTCGCGTCCACGGTCCGGGCGATCCGGGGAGCGGCGCCGGACGCCGCCGTCGAGGTGCTCGTGAGCGACTTCGCCGGCGACGAGGCGGCGCTCGGAACGCTGGTCGACTCGGCGCCCGACGTGTTCAACCACAACCTCGAGACCGTCCGTTCGCAGACCGCGCGCGTGCGCCGGGGCGCGGACTACGACCGCAGCCTCGGCGTGCTCGCCCGCGCGGCGGGGCGCCGGCCCGGGATGCCGGTGAAGTCCGGGCTGATGCTGGGTCTCGGGGAGACGGAGGGCGAGGTCGTCGATGCGATCGCCGACCTGCGCGCGGCGGGCTGCACGATGCTGACGCTCGGGCAGTACCTGCGGCCGAGCGCCGCGCACCTCCCGGTCGAGCGTTTCGCCGAGCCGGACGAGTTCGCGCGGCTCGCACGGGCCGCGTACGCGGCCGGGTTCGAGGCGGTCGCGAGCGCCCCGTTCGTGCGGTCGAGCTACCACGCGGGCGAGCGGGCGCGGGGCTGACGCGCGCTTCCGGCGCGGCCGACGGCTACCCGGGCAGCCCGCACCAGGGCGGCGACGGGACTTCGCCTATCTCGTCGAGGCTGACCGCGTCGCGGTACTCGGCGATACGCGCGGTCCCGGTCGAGCCGCACACGTGGTCGACGCCGTCGACCGGCTCGACGATGAGTTCGTGCCGCACGTCGGTGCCGGCCGCCTCGGCGGCCGCGATGCTCACTGCATGGCAGCAGTAGAGTCGCAGTACCGGCTGCGTGTCGCGGCCCCCCGCCTCGAGCGCGTGCGCGAGCTCGGAGATGCCGTCGCGCCGGACGATGCTCTCGCCTCGGCAGCGCATGTGGGGACAGCGGTTGCAGGTGGGGCGTGCCACGGGTCGCTCCGAGTTCGATGGGCCGTCCGGCGCTAGAGGGCGATGACGTCCCCGACGCGGTTCTTACCCTTGTGCTTGGCGTCGTAAAGGCTCCGGTCGGCCGCGGACAACAGCGCATCGGTGGCCCGAGACGCGTTCGGCCCCGATGTCCACGCGCATCCGATGCTCACCGTGACCGAGGGCACCTGGTCGCATCCGATCGTCAGTGCCGCCACCCGCTCGAGGATCCTCGACGTGATCGGCTCGATCTGGTCCCCGGCGGTCTCCGGTGCGACGATCGCGAACTCGTCGCCGCCGTAGCGCGCGACCATGTCGGAACCCCGCAGCGCGCCTCGCAACACGTTCGCGACCGCGACGAGCACGGTGTCGCCCGCGGTGTGACCGCAGGTGTCGTTCACGTTCTTGAAGTCGTCGACGTCGATGAGCAGCACCGAGATGGGCCGGTCGTACCGCTCGGCCCACGACGCCCACTGGCTGAAGTGCGCCATGAGGCCGCGGCGGTTGTGCAGGGCGGTGAGCGGGTCGCGCGTCGCGAACGAGGACAGCTCCTGGTTCTGCCGCCACGCCTCGCGCAGGATCCGTGCGAGGAAGCTCGCGAGCGGGTCGGGGGAGTAGAGCTCCTCGACCGCGCCGACGAGCCGGTCGACGTGGCGCTGGTACGCCTCGCGGTGCTGCGCCGCGCTGCTCGGGCCTGCGAGGTCGATGACCTCGGTGAAGACAGGATCGAGCATGTAGTACTCGAGCCGGGTCGCGGTCTGCAGCATCTCGTCATCGGACAGCGCCGAGACGTCCGAGGGCGTGCTGCCGACGAGTTCCTCGAGAAGGGCGGCGAGCCGCACGTCGAGATCCGCGCTCTCGGTCACCAGGTCCGGGATCAGTCCCTGCCCCCAGGCGTTGACCAGCTCGGCCCACCACTCGAGGTGGGTGGCCTCCTCGGCGGCCATCTGCTCGAACACCCTCGCGAGCGCCGGGTTCGAGGCGGACTGCGCCATCGCGAGGTAGGTGTCCCGCGCGTACGTGTCGAGGTGCACGAACAGGTTGAGGATCTTCTGCATGTCGACCGCGGCCCTCGGTTCCGTGTGACGGATGCGCCGCGCCCCCCGCGACACAGGATAGCGGTGTGACGGGCGTCACGCTACGGCTTCCGAGCGGGCTGACGGCGGCCATCGACCCGCGTGCGCGTGGCTTGCCGCGCCGCGCGCGCGCGGGGAAGATACGCGGCATGATGTACGAACCGCGCACCTACCGCCTCACTGTCGCGCCTGCGGGGCTCGTGTCGTTCGGGGTCCGCGTCGCGGAGACCGACCTGCTGATCAGCGCCCGGCGCGATCTGTCGGCCGAGGCGCTCGAGTTGGTGGCGGGCGTCCGCGCCGACCTTGAGGCGTTCGTCGCGGCGTCGCCGCGGTTCGCCGAGTCCTACGTGCCGGTCGAGGTGTCCGACGACGCTCCGGAAGTCGTGCGGCGGATGGCCGCGGCGGCGCACACCGCGAACGTCGGCCCGATGGCCGCGGTCGCGGGCGCGGTGGCGGAGGCTGTCGCGCGAGGGCTCGAGCCGCTCTCGCCCGACGTCATCGTCGAGAACGGCGGCGACATCTACCTGATCGGCCGAGAGGACCGGACCGTCGCGCTGTGGGCCGGCGGGTCCGCGGC
>VAUM01000025.1 GCA_005774595.1 Actinomycetota bacterium | reverse complement strand
AGCTTCGGAGGGCCGGGCCTCGGCCTGTTCGCCTGCCGCGAGCGGCACGTCCGGCAGATGCCCGGGCGCATCGTCGGCCGGACCGTCGACGCCGACGGCGACACCGGCTTCGTGCTGACCTTCTCGACGCGCGAACAGCACATCCGCCGTGAGAGGGCGACGAGCAACATCTGCAGCAACCACGCGCTCAACGCGCTGGCCGCCGGCGCGTACCTCGCGGCCGTGGGCCGCGACGGGCTGGCCGGGATCGCCCGCGCGTGCGTCGCGAAGGCCCACCACCTGCGCGGCGCGCTGCTGGCCACCGGCCGCTTCTCGGCGCCCTGGGAGGCGCCCTTCGGCTATGAGTTCACGCTGCGTTTCGGCGGCGACGCCGTCGCGATGCACGCGGCGATGCTCGAGCGCGGCTATCTCGCCGGGGTCGTCTCCGAGGACGCGCTCGTCACCTTCGCGGTGACGGAGCGGCGCACCCGCGCGCAGATGGACGCGTTCGCAGCGGAGGTGGCGGCGCTGTGAGCGAGCGGCTGGTACACACGCCTGCGGGAGCGCCTGCCCGCGGCCCGCGCGAGGCGATCTTCGAGCTCGGCGTGCCGGAGTCCGCGTGCGTCGGCGCCCCGGCGCTCGACGTGCCCGACGTCGACCTGGGAGAGGCCCTCGGCGGCGCCGCACGGCGCATGCCGCCGGTCCTGCCGCACGTCACGGAGCTCGAGATGATGCGGCACTACGGCCACCTCGCCGAGATGAACTTCGGCGTGGACTCGGGCACGTACCCGCTCGGATCCTGCACCATGAAGCACAACCCTCGCGTGTGTGAGGACGCGTGCCGGCTCGAAGGCTTCGCCGGCCTGCATCCGTCTCAGCCGGCCGCCACCGTGCAGGGCGCGCTCGAGTTGATGGCGTCGCTCGCCGAAGCGCTCGGCGAGGTGTCGGGCCTGCCCGGCGTGACGCTGCAGCCGGCCGCCGGGGCCCACGGCGAACTCACCGCCCTGCTCGTGTTCCGCGCGGCGCTGACCGAGCGCGGCGACGCGCGGCGCAAGGTGGTGATCCCGGACACGGCGCACGGCACGAATCCCGCCACCGTCAGCATGTGCGGGTACGAGACGGTCACCGTGCCGAGCGATGGGCACGGGCTCGTGGACGTCGCGGCGCTACGTGCGGCCCTGGACGAGGACGTCGCCGCGCTCATGCTCACGAACCCGAACACGCTGGGGCTGTTCGACCCCAACGTCTGTGAGATCACCGCGGCCGTGCACGAGGCCGGCGCGTACGCGTACTGCGACGGCGCGAACCTCAACGCGATCCTCGGCGTGGCCCGCCCGGGCGACATGGGCTTCGATGCGCTGCACATCAACCTGCACAAGACGTTCGCGACCCCGCACGGCGGGGGCGGGCCCGGCGCGGGCCCCGTGTGCGTGACACCCGAGCTCGCCGAGCTCCTGCCCGGCCCGCTGCCGGTCCGCGCGCCGGACGGGACGCTGGCGCTGGAAGCGCCGGCGCGTTCCATCGGGCGCGTGCGCTCGTTCCTTGGGAACTTCGGCGTGCTCGTACGCGCGTACACCTACCTGCGGGCGGTGGGCGGTGACGGGCTGCGCGAGGTCGCCGAGCAGGCCGTGCTGTCGGCGAACTACCTGAAGGCGCTGCTCGAGGACGTCTACGAGGTGCCGTACGGGCGCGGCTGCATGCACGAGTTCGTGCTCTCGGGCTCCGCGCTGAAGCGCGATCACGGGGTGCGTACGCTCGACGTCGCGAAGCGGCTGCTCGACCACGGTATCCACCCGCCGACGGTCTACTTCCCGCAGCTCGTCGAGGAGGCGCTCATGATCGAGCCCACCGAGACCGAGCCGCTCGCCGCGCTCGATGCGCTCGCCCGCGCGCTGTCCGCGATCGCCCGAGAGGCCGCCGAGGACCCCGAGCTCGTACGCGGCGCGCCGTACACGACGCCCGTGCGCCGGCTCGATGAGGCGCGCGCGGTCAAGCAGCCCGAGCTGCGCTGGCGTCCCGCGGGGTAGAGGAGCGCGGCGGCATGGCTCGCGAGTGGCGGCTCATCGTCGACGGCGCGGTCGACGGCGCGATGAACATGGGGATCGACGAAGCGCTGCTCGAGTCCGTGGCGAACGGCGGTCCGCCGACCCTGCGCATCTACCGCTGGGACCGTCCGACGGTCTCGCTCGGCAGGTTCCAGCGACTGGCCGACGTGGCCCCGGCCGTCCGCGCGCGCGAGGGCGTCCCGGTGGTCCGCCGGCCGACGGGCGGCCGAGGCGTGCTCCACGGCCGGGAGGTCACGTATTCGGTGGCCGCCACGGTGCATGACGGTGTCCCTCGAGGCACTGCGGCCTCGTACGCACACTTGTGCGAGGGGCTGACCTCGGCATTCCGGCTGCTCGGAGTGCCCGCGGAGCTCACGCGACGCGATCGTGGCGCGCGGTCGGGTGCGTGCTACCTTCATGCGACGCGAGCCGACCTGTCTCTCGGCGCCGCCAAGCTGTCCGGCTCGGCGCAGGTGTGGCGGCGCGACGCCGTGCTGCAGCACGGATCGGTCGTGATCGAGCGCGACGTCGCGCTCGAGGCGGCGCTGTTCCGTCTGGACGGGCCTGCGGAGGCCCGGCTCGCGGTTGCGGCCGTCGGTCTGGCCGAGGTGCTCGGCGAGACGCCCGGCCCCGAGCAGGTCGAACGCGCGCTCGTCGAGGGGTTCGGCGCCGGGCTCGGGGTCGCGTTCACCCCCGGTGAGCTCACGGCCGACGAGCGCGAACGGGCCGCCCGACGCGCGGTCGACGCCGCCTGCGACGTGTGAGACAGGGTAGACCTGCGGTATAGGGTCAGAGTACGAGGCGGCCGAGCGGACACGTTCCGACGTCCGCGCGATGCGGTACAATCACGCAGGCAGCCGTGGATGTGGAGGGCGCCATGGGCGAGAACGAAGGCTCGGACTCGGTCCTTCTGGGACTCGAGGGCAAGTCGAACGAGGAGCTGCGGGATATCCTCGACACGCTTCACGAGGAGGAGCAGCGGCTGAGCTACCGCCGCCGCGTGCTCCACGGCAAGATCGACATCCTGCGGGCGGAACTCGTGCGGCGCATGAAGGCGCAGCGTGAGGCCGGCGAGGACGTCATCTCCGGCGCGGACATCGAGCGGCTGATCGACATCCTGGCCTCGGACGTGCGCGGCGGCGCGCGTTTCGACGTCACCGGCGCGCTCGACGACGATAACGACGGCGACGGCGACGGGGACGACTAGCCCGCGACGGGACCGCACGGACCAGCACTTTGCGAGGAGGGCACGTGTCGACGATCCAGGAGAAGCTTCAGGCGTTCCTCGACGAGATGGCCATCGATGCCATCGAGGAGCGCGTCGTGGAGTACGTCATCCGAGAGGTGCACAACGGGCGCAAGCTCACCGACGCTTTGCACGACCCATACGTCAAGAACCGCCTGAGCGAGGAGCGGCTCGGGCACGTCCTCGAGAACCCTGAGGTCGCGTCCGCTCTCGAGCAGCAGATCTCCGACGCGTTCCAGCGCCGGGAGTTCGGCTTCTCGGACTAGGGCGCCGGAAGGACCACGATCGCGATGCCGGAGTGTCCCGCATGCGGATCGCCCATAGAGGCCAACCACCGCGAGTGCGCGGCGTGCGGTGCGGTCCTGGAGGGCGCCACCGAGGACTTCGCGCCGGTCGGCTCCGTGGAGGCCGGCCCGAGCGAGGCCCCCGCGGCCGTGCCGTCGCTCACCGTGCGCAGCGGCCCTGACGCCGGGGAGCGCTTCTTCCTCGACCGCGACGAGCTCACCATCGGCCGCGACCCTGCGTGCGACGTGTTCCTCAACGACGTCACCGTCTCGCGCCATCACGCGGTGCTGCGCGCGGCCGCCGGCGTGGTGGGGATCGAGGACGCGGGGTCGCTGAACGGCACCTACGTGAACGGGGTCCGGGTCGACAGCGCGATCCTCGGGCACGGCGATTCCGTCCGCATCGGCCGGTTCCTCATGTCGTTCACGGGCGGCGGCGGCCGATGAAGGCTAGAGAGCGCGACTACCTCACCATCGGGGAGGTGGTCGACAAGCTGAAGGCGACCTATCCCGACGTGAGCATCTCCAAAGTGCGCTTCCTCGAGGAGGAGGGGCTGATCGCGCCCGAGCGTACCGCTGGAGGGTATCGCAAGTTCAAGGACACGGACGTCGCCCGCGTCGAGCTCGTCCTGCGGCTGCAGCGCGAGCACTTCCTGCCGCTGGCGGTCATACGCGACCGCCTCAAGGAGATCGACAAGGGCCGCATGCCGGCCGAGCTGCGGGGCACGGCTGCCCAAGGCGAGCTCAGCTCGCTTCCCGCCGACAGGGGGACTGCCGTGCCGGTCGACCAGGCGCCGACAGCGCTCGGCCTGCCGGTGTCGTTCATCAAGGAGCTCGCCGAATACGGCATCGTCGCCCTCGGGCGCGGCGAGCAGGGTGCCGAACTGCCCGCCGCCGACGTCGTCATCGCGCACACCTGTTGGGATCTGCGCCGCTACGGCGTCGAGCCGAGGCACCTGCGCATGTACGAGACCTTCGCCGCACGGGAGGCGTCCTTCTTCGAGCAGGTGCTCATGCCGGCCTTCCGGCACCGCACGCCGGAGACGCGGCAGAAGCTCGCCGAGGCCCTCGGCGAGATCGGCGACCTGACCGGCGAGCTGAAGCGCACGCTGCTCGCGCGTGCGCTGTCCAAGACGTTCGGCGACGACACCTGAGCGGAAGATGACACAGGAGCACGGAACCGGGCCCGTCGGACTCCCTGTCTCAGACAAGGTCGCATCGACGTCATTCGCCCATCCGAGCGAGCGCATGGCCGCGCAGATCCTCGACTTCTACCGGATCCGCTGGGACTACGAGCCGACCCGCTTCCCGATCGAGTGGGACGCGCACGGGGCCGTGATCGCGTACTTCGCGCCCGACTTCTACCTGCCCGACCTCGACCTGTACATCGAGCTGACCACCATGAGCCAGAAGCTCGTCACGAAGAAGAACCGCAAGGTGCGGCGCCTGAAGGAACTCTACCCCGACGTGAACATCAAGGTCTTCTACCAGAAGGACTTCCGCGCCCTGCTGCTCAAGTACGGCATCCCGGTCGCCGAGCGCCCGCACGCGGACGGAGGCGGCCTGGCTCCGGCGGGGGAGGACACGGGCGGATGACGGTCGGGGAGCCGCTGCCCGCCGAGGTCGACAGCGTTCTGGTCGCTGAGGCCGCGATCGCGGAGCGTGTGACGGAGATCGGTGCACAGATCGGCGCCGACCACGCGGGCGACGAGGTCACGCTGGTGACCGTCCTTAGAGGCGGCCTGTTCTTCCTCGCGGACCTCGCGCGCGCCATCCCGCTCGACGTCCACCTGGACTTCATGGCGGTCAGCGGGTACGAGGCCGGCGCCGTGGGCGTCGTGCGTATCACCAAGGACCTCGACGACCCGATCGACGGCAGGCACGTGATCGTGGTCGAGGACATCATCGACACGGGGCTGACGCTCAACTATCTGCTCCGGATGCTCAAGGCGCGCCAGCCGGCGGGACTCGAGGTGTGCACGTTGCTCGACAAGGACGTGCGCCGGATCGTCGACCTGCCGATCGCCTACCGGGGGTTCCGCATCCCCGACGAGTTCGTGGTCGGCTACGGCCTCGACCTCAGGGGGACCTTGAGGAACCTGCCCTACGTGGCGCGGCTGCGCGAGGAAGCGTTGCTGTAGCGGTGCGGAACCGCCTCGTCATCGCCCTGCTGCTCGCGCCCGCGGTGCTCGTGATCGGCACGGCGGGCTTCATGATCGTGGAGGGATGGCCGCTGCTGGACGCGGCCTACATGACGGTCATCACCGTGTGGACCGTGGGATTCCAGGAGGTCCACCCGCTCTCACCGGCGGGGCGCGTCTTCGCGATGGCGCTCATCCTCGGCGGTGTCGGCGCGCTGGCGTTCGCGGTGGGCACGTTCGTTGAGTACATGGTCGAGGGACACCTCCGGGAGATGCTCGAGGAGCGGCGCATGAAGAAGACGATGGACGAGCTGTCGGGCCACCACGTCATCGCGGGCCTCGGGCGCGTGGGCTCGGTGGTCGCCAAGGCGCTTGCGGAGGAAGGCGCCGACTTCGTGGTGATCGACCGCGACGAGGAGGTGCTCGCCGGCGCGCATGCGGCCGGATGGCTGCACGTCCACGGCGAGGCCACCGACGAGGCCGTCCTGCTCGCCGCCGGGGTCGAGCGGGCGGCTTCCCTCGTGTGCGCGCTCGACACGGACGCCGACAACACCTTCGTGACGCTGACCGCCCGCACCATGAACCCGGCCTTGCGCGTGGTCGCCCGCAGTTCGACGGAGTCGGCCGAGCAGACGCTGCGCCGCGCCGGCGCCGAGCGGGTCATCACTCCGAGCGTCATCGGCGGGCGGCGCATGGCGGCGATGGTCCTGCACCCGGTCGTCTCGAGCTACCTCGAGCTCGTCACGCACAGCGACCAGATCCCTTTCCGGATCGAGGAGTTCGAGGTCCCGAATGGGTCGGCCGTCGCCGGGATGCCCGTGAGTCAGGCCGGCGTGCGCGAGCGTACGGGCGCACACATCCTCGCGGTGATCTCGGCCGAGGGCGCCGTGGCGGAGGTGCGTCCCGAGCTCGTCCTGCGCGACGGCGACCGGCTGATTGCGCTCGGCTCGCCCGAACAGCTCGAAGCGCTCGCCGTCATCCTGTAGCAGAAGGCCCGCCCGCTCGTATACCGTGCAAGTCGGCCGCAACGGCCCCGACCGGACCCGACGAGAAGTGAGGAGAAGGGCAAGTGAACCTCGAGGAGTACATCCGAGACGTCCCGGACTTCCCGCAGGAGGGCATCGTCTTCAAGGACATCACGCCCCTGCTCGCCAACCCAGCCAGTTTCCGCAGTTCCATCGACATGATCGCCTCGGAGTTCCGCGAGGCCGGCGTCACCAAGGTGATGGGCGCCGAGGCGCGCGGCTTCATCTTCGCCGGTGCGCTGGCCTACGTGCTCGGCGCCGGGTTCGTGCCCGCGCGCAAACCGGGGAAGCTCCCGTGGAAGACCACCAGCCACGAGTACGCGCTGGAGTACGGCACCGACACGCTCGAGGTGCACGAGGACGCGTTCTCGGCCGGTGACGTCGTGCTCGTCGTCGACGACGTGCTCGCGACCGGAGGCACCGCGGCGGCCAAGGCGGCGCTCGCGGCGAACATGGGCGCCAAGGTCGCCGGGTTCGCGTTCCTCATCGAGCTCGACTTCCTGCACGGCCGCGACAAGCTGCCGCAAGACTCCAAGGTCGTCTCGCTCATCCACGTGGACTGAGGCGACAGAGCAGCGCGTGCGCGAGGACGCCCTCGGCGCGTGCGCCGGGGGCGTCCTCGCGCCTACGGAACCGCTACGACCGGCTGGATGCGCACGTCGGCCACGCCTGAGAATCCGAGCGCGTACGCCGACGCTCTCGAGAGGTCGAGCTTGCGGATGGGATGCGGCACCCAGCGGCCGCCCTGCCACAGGAAAGGCCCCCGGTCGTTGACGAGCACGATGATCCGCTTGTCGTTGCGCTGCAGCGCGAGGTACGTGCCGAACGGGTGCCAGTTGTCGGCGCAGGTGAAGTCGTCCTGGTTGAAGATCTGCCCCGATGAGGTCGACTTGCCGTTGAAGCCCGGGCCGTACCACGAGCACTTCGCGGTGAACGCCTCGCCGGCGACCTTGAAGCGTTGCGGGCGGAAGTCGGGGATGAGCCAGCCGGTGCCCGGATAGTCGTCGACCGCGGCCTCCGTGAGCGTGAACGTCGTACCGATCGGGACCGAGCTGGCGCGCCACTGCTGCCGCGCACCTTTCCCGGCCTGTATGCGGGCCTCGAGCTCCTTTCGCGCGGCCTCAGTGAGGCGCGCGACGAGCGCGTTCTGCTCGGCGAGCATGGTGCTGAGGTCGGCGATCCGCGCGTCCTGCTCGCGGCGCAGCGCGGTCTCCTGCGCCTTGAGGTCCTCGAGGACCGCCTCCTGGTGGGCGGCCTCGTCCGCCATCGCCACAGCGTCGCGCATGACGCGCTTGTCCGCCTCGGCGATGCGTGTGAGCAGGACGGCGCGCGCGAGCAGGTCCCCGATGGTGCGCGCGTTCAGCAGCAGCGTGATGGCGTCCGGGCGCTTGGCCTTGTACATGGCGACGAGCCGTGCGTGGTAGGTGCCTGTCGCCGCCTGCACGTCCGCGTCCGCCCGGGCGACGACGTCGCGCTGACGGACGATCGTGGCGTCGAGTACCTCGATGCGGGTGGCGAGCGACTGCCGCTGGGCCTCGGCCTCGTCCATGCGGTCCTGGAGCTCGAGCGCCCGCGACTTGGCGGCCTCGAGGTCATCGGCGGCGGTCTGCGCGTGCGTGACGGGCACGGCGCCTGCGAGCGCCGCGACGGCGACGAGTGCGACGACGGCCTGCACGAGCCGCGAACGCACGGGCATCCTCCTCGCGTGACCTGCGGAGACCTCGTGTGGGAGGGCTCCGGACAACCCGTTCATGGTACCATGCAAGGGTAGTTCGAGCGGTCGGGCCGCGCCCGGCCACGCGGCCCGCACATGCAGCACTGATACGCAGCCGGAGGCGCCGTGTCGTCGCTTCTTCCACGATGCCCGGTCCGCGCCGTCGCACATCTCGTGACGGCCACCCTGCTCCTGTCGTCGCCGTTGTCGGCGCGTGCGGAGCCGACCAACGCGGCCATCCAGGCCAAGCAGGCCGAGGCGGCGCAGATCCAAAGCCAGCTCGACGAGATGAACGCCGATCTCGAGGAGCAGGTCGAGGAGTACAACGCCGTCACCGAGGCGCTCGACGCCACGCGCCTGAAGATCACGGAGACCGAGGCCGAGCTCGCCGCGGCGGAGCTCGAGCTCGCTGGGTCGCGCGAGGTGCTCGCGCGGCGCGTGAACGGCATGTACCGGCGCGGCGCGATCGACCCTGTCGGCGTGCTTCTCGGGACGGCGTCGTTCCAGGACTTCCTCAACCGCATGGACCTGCTGCGGCGCATCTCGCGCCGCGACGCGGAAGCCGTGGCGGCGGTGAGGCAGGCGAAAGCGCGCATCGAGGCCGCCGAGAAGGCACTGGAGTCCCGCGAGGCGGAGCTCGTCGTCCTGCGTGAGAACGAGAAGGTCAAGAAGGAGGCGATCGAGCGCAAGATCGCCGAGCGGGAGAAGTACCTCGCCGCGGTCAACGCCGACGTCAAGCGGCTCATCGACGAGGAGCGGAAGCGGCAGGAGGCCGCGGCTGCCGAGGCGGCGAGACGTGCCGCGGCGTCGGCGAGGGGCGGCACCTACGTGTTCGACCCCTCGAAGCTGCGCGGGGGTCACCCCGAGGTCGTCGCGATCGCCCAGCAGTACCTCGGCGTACCGTACGTGTGGGGCGGCGCCTCGCCGTCAGGTTTCGACTGCTCGGGGCTGATGTGGTACTGCTACCGCCAGATCGGCATCGCGCTTCCCCGCACGAGCCGCTCGCAGTTCCGCGCCGGGCAGCACATCCCGCCCGACCGCCTCGACCTGCTGCTCCCCGGCGACCTCGTCTTCTTCGGCCGCAACGGGAATCCGGACCGCGTGCACCACGTCGGCATGTACGTCACGAACGGCACCTTCATCCACGCGCCCAACACCGGCGACGTGGTGAAGTTCGCGTCGCTGACCGACCGCATCGCCTCGAAGCACGACTACGTCGGCGCGTCGCGGTTCTGACGCGCGCCGCCCGGGCCGCGACGGCCGTCCGCGGGGTGCGCAGCACCACTCGTTGTGCACACGCGCGGCGTGCCTGACCTGCTGTGGTACCATTTCCGTCACCGTTGGCGCGGCCGCTTCTGCGGCCGCCGGCGCACGTGAGGGGACGCGGTGCCGCGAGAGCTCCTGTCCGGCAATGAGGCCGTCGCGCGCGGAGCTTGGGAGGCGGGCGTCGCAGCGGGCGTCGGCTACCCCGGGACGCCTTCGACCGAGACGCTCGAGAACCTCGTCAAGATGCCCGGCGCCTACGCCGAGTGGGCGCCCAACGAGAAGGTGGCGCTCGAGGTCGGCGCGGGCGTGAGCCTGAGCGGACGGCGCGCGCTCGTCACCATGAAGCACGTGGGTCTCAACGTCGCTGCGGACCCGCTGTTCACACTCGCGTACACCGGCGTCGAAGGCGGCCTGGTCATCCTCGTCGCCGACGACCCCGGCATGCACTCCTCGCAGAACGAGCAGGACACGCGCAACTACGGGGCGTTCGCCCGCGTGCCCGTGCTCGAGCCGTCGGACAGCACAGAGGCCCTCGAGTTCACGAAGCTCGCGTTCGAGATCTCCGAGCGGTTCGACACGCCCGTGATCGTCCGCAGCACCACGCGGGTCTCGCACTCGAAGAGCCTCGTGGAGACGGGCGGCGCGCGCGAGGAGCGCGAGACCGGCGAGTACGCCGGCAAGGCCGCGAAGTACGTCATGATGCCCGGCAACGCGCGCGCCCGAAGGGTGGAGCTCGACCGGAGGGTCGGTCAGATCGCGGCGTGGGCCGAGGAGTGGGCGGGCATCCGCGAGGTGCACGGTGACTCGTCGCTCGGGATCCTCGTCTCCGGCGCGGGCTTCCAGTACGTGCGAGAGGCGCTGCCGGAGGCGTCGGTCCTGAAGCTCGGGATGACGTTCCCGCTGCCCGAGGAGCGCATCCGCGCGTTCGCCGCGTCCGTGGAGCGGCTCGCGGTGGTCGAGGAGGCCGACACCTACCTCAAGACGAGGGTGAGGGCGCTCGGGATCGCGGTCGAGGACGTTGCGCTCCCGCCCCGGGGGGAGCTGTCCGTGGGCGCCGTCGCGGCCGTGTTCGGCGCTGCCGCGCCCGAGATGCGCGAGCCGTTCGGTGACCTGCCGGCCCGCCCGCCGCTGATGTGCCCCGGCTGTCCGCATCGCGGGCTCTTCCACGTTCTGCGCAAGTTGAAGGCGATCGTCATGGGCGACATCGGCTGCTATACGCTGGCGTCGCTGCCGCCGCTGACGGCCATGGACACCTGCGTGTGCATGGGCGCGAGTATCGGCATGGCCCACGGGATGACACTGGCGGGCGCGGAGCACGGCCGGCCCGTGGTGGGCGTCATCGGAGACTCGACCTTCTCCCACTCGGGCATCACCGGGCTGCTCGACCTCGCGTACAACAAGGGGACCGCCACGGTCGTCGTGCTCGACAACCGCATCACGGCGATGACCGGCCACCAGGACAACCCGATGACGGGGCGCACGCTGGCCGGCGAGCCGACCGTCGAGCTCGACCTGCCGGCGATGTGCGCGGCGTTCGGCATCACCGACGTGCGGACGGTCGACCCGCACGACCTCACGGGCACGGAGGCGGCGTTCCGGGAGAGGTTCGCGGCCGAGGGCCCCGGCGTCGTCATCAGCCGCGCACCGTGCGCGCTGCTGGTGCGCGACAAGAAGCAGCCGTACGCCGTGGACGCCGAGCTGTGCACGGCCTGCGGGGCCTGCATCAAGCTCGGATGCCCGGCCATCTCGCGCGGCGAGGACTCGAAGGCCGAGATCGACGTGTCGTTGTGCGTCGGCTGCCGCCAGTGCGTCCAAGTGTGCCGGTACGATGCCATCGTCGAGGCCGGCGAGGCGTGCGAAGTGCGGGGCTCGCGATGAGCGGCGTGGTCACGGTCGTTCTCGCCGGCGTGGGCGGTCAGGGCACCATCCTCGCAGGCGACGTGCTCGCGAAGGTCGCGGTCGCGGCCGGCTACGACGTCAAACTGTCAGAGGTCCACGGCATGGCCCAGCGCG
>VAUM01000024.1 GCA_005774595.1 Actinomycetota bacterium | reverse complement strand
CGGTCATACCGACCAACCGGAACGACATCTATTGGACCAATGCTGCGTTCTTTGGTGGCTCGCACGACGCGTTGTCCGGTGATTGGCTGTACTACGTCGAGGTGAACGGAGAACCGCTCGACACCGGCCTCATCGCGCCGGGCGGCGTCCCGATTCTCTCCACGGTTCAGACGGCATGTCTGTCCGTGGAGGACTTCCAGTCGGGACTCAACGTCGTCGGGGTGGGCGTCTACGACCGGGCCGGCAATAGGAGCACTCTGTCGACCGTCGCCTTCGTTTGTGACCCTGACACGCCGACGGTAGAGATCACCAAGCCTGCGATCGCCGGCGCCACGCTCGACGCATCAGCGCACTTCTCGGCGCTCGTGACAGAAACGGGTGGAGTTGCGTCGGCCGTGTTCGCGGTGGATGGCACGCCGGTGTACGCGACCGCGAGCTCACCATTTCAGGCGGATGTCTCCCTCGCGCTGTTCGTCGACGGACCGCACACGCTCAGCTTCACGGTGACGGACGCGTATGGCCGTGTGGCCGTCGCCACCCGCACGTTCACGCTGGTCAAGTACCCGCCTGCGCCGCCGTTCGATGCGCAGGTCCAGCCGCACGGCACCTTCGAGCCGCCCGACGGGTTCGATCACGCCATGCCCAACGAGACCAACCCGATCGAGTGGATCAGTGACCTGTTCCCGGACATGTCGTTCGAGTCGACCCGCGACGTGAACGGCTTCGTCTACTCGCTCGACCACTCGGCGACGACGGTGCCGACGATGCCCGCACCGGGCGTTCCGGGCAACGCGTACGTCTCGGCGGCGTCCCAGACCGCAACGGTCGGCAAGTCCGCGACGATCCTGCAGCCGAGCGGCAGCCCCGGGCTCGACATGCCCGGCTGGTCGCTGTTCACCGTGCCGTCGTGGCTGCCCGGGATGACCGAGTCCGTCGAGGGCATCTGGTACCTGCATGCCCGCACCATGCTCGACGGGCAGTTCGGTCCCACGATGAGCGCCCCGTTCGGAATCGACATCACCGACCCGCTGCCGGTCACCGGCCTCGGCGCGTCGGACGCGTACACGACCGTAGTGCCGATGAACCGGCGCGACATCGTGTGGGACAACCCGATGGGTACCGGCGGCTCGTATGACGCGCTGTCGGGTGACTGGATGTACTACGTCGAGGTCAACGGCGTCGCGGTCAAGACCGGCAGCACCCCTGACGGTCTCGTCCCGGCGTTGCGCACGCACGCCTACGGGAGCATCTCCATCGAGGACTTCCGCGCCGGCGAGAACACCGTGTCGGTCGGCGTCGTGGACCGCGCCGGCAACCTCGGCCCGCTGTCGCACCTCGCGTTCTTCACCGACGCCGCGACGCCGACGGTCAGCATCACGCGGCCGGCGTCGGTCGGGGAGACCATCGGCGTGCCGGCGAAGTTCTCAGCGACCGCGAGCGACGACACGGGCATAGTGTCGGTCGAGTTCCGGGTCGGCGGGACCATCCTCGGGACGGACTCCGTGGAACCGTACGAGATCACGAGTGACATGGCGGCGTTCGCCGACGGGCCACAGGTCCTCAGCGCGACGGCGAGGGACCGGTGGGGCAGGGCGGTCACGGCGTCGAGGGCGTTCATCCTCGACAAGACCGCACCGCCGCCGGTCGATCCGTCCACCCTGCTGATCAACACGACCATCCGCGCCACGTACGAAGGCGCGCAGGGGATCGCGCCGGCCGCTGCCGACACGGCGAACCCTGTCGAGTGGACGAACGACCTGTACCCGGACGTCTCGTTCGACACGACGCGGGGTGTCCACGGCTTCGCCTACGTGATCGACCGGACGGCGGGGACGATCCCGCAGCTGACGGTGCCGGGCCTGCGCAACGCCTACGTGGCCGCGTCGTCGATCGAGGGCTCGATCGGCACGAACGCCAGCGTCCTGATGCCGAGCGGGTATCCCGGCGTCGACCTGCCCGGATGGAACAGCTACTGGCCCCCCGCTCCGTGGCCCGGCGCGGTCGACCCGGTCGAGGGCATGTGGTACGTCCACACGCGCTCGTACCTGAACGGCGAGTACGGACAGTTGGCCGAGTACCCGATCGGCATCGACATCACCCCGCCGTCGATCGTCACCAGCCTCGCGCCGGCCGACTCCGTGGTCGGTACCGTGACCGTCTCGCGGCGCGACTTCACCTGGCGCAACCCGTCGTTCCTCGGTTCGTCGTACGACGCGCTGTCCGGTGACTGGCTGTACCGTGTGACCCTCAACGGCGAACCGATCGACACCGGCAACGAGGTCCCGGGCACCGTGCCGGTCCTGCCGAGTCACGGCTACGGTCTCGTCTCGGTCGAGGACTTCCCCGAGGGCGTGAACGTGGTCGGCGTGTCCGTCATCGACCGTGCGGGCAACATCGGCCCCGAGGCGACCTACACGTTCGTCCGTGACTCGGCTTCTCCGACCGTCGATGTGACGCATCCCGTGGCAGGTGAGACCGTGACAGCGACCGCGCTGTTCTCGGCCGACGCGAGCGACGCCGCGGGGATCCACCGGGTCGAGTTCCGGGTCGACGGTACGCTCATCGGCACGGACTTCACCGCTCCGTACGAGCTCACGGCGAGCCTCGCCGCGTTCGCTGACGGTGCGCGGACCGTCACCGCACGCGCGTACGACCTGTACGGGCGCTCGGTCACGGACACCGACACGTTCACCCTCGTGAAGAACCCGCCGCTCGCGGCCGTCACGCGTCTCCAGGGCACGTTCGTCAGCCCGGACGGTGTCGGCCACGCCGACCCGGACGCGGACAACCCGATCGAGTGGATCAACGACCTGTACCCCGACTTCCGGTTCTCGTCGGTCGACGCGATGGGCTCGCAGTTCGCGGTCAACGGCTTCGCGTACTCCGTCGACCACGCCCTCGGCACGCTGCCGGTCCTTCCGGCTCCGGGCGTCACAGGCAACGCGTACGTGTCCGCCGCGTCGCTGCCGGCCACAGTGGGCTCGTGGGCCAGCGTGCTCCTTCCCAGCGGGCAGCCGGGCGTCGACCTGCCGGGCTGGAGCACGTACGTGCCGCCGGTCTGGCTGCCGGGCATGACGCAGGCGGTGGAGGGCATCTGGGTGCTCCACGGCCGTACCGTCCTCGACGGCCGATACGGCCCGCTCTCCGAGGGGACGTTCGGCCTCGACGTCACCGACCCGCTGCCGGTCACCGGCCTGCGGGCCTCGGACATCATCACGCCGACCATCCCGTACGCGCGTCGCGACATAGTGTGGAACAACCCGACGTTCACCGGTGGTTCGTACGACGCGCTGTCGGGCGACTGGATGTACTACGTGAAGGTCAACGGCCAGCCTCTTGCCAACGGCAGCAGGCCGGGCCTGGTGCCGATCATGCCGACACACCCGTACGGCGCCGTCTCGGTCGAGGACCTGCCACCGGGCGAGAACGTGATCGAGGTCGGCGTCGTGGACCGCGCGGGCAACATCGGCCCGCTGACGCCGATGACGTTCTGGAGCGATCCCGACACGCCCACGGTGGAGATTGTGGAGCCGAGCGGGGCGGCCACGGTCGGTGCGCTGACGCGCTTCAGCGCGAACGCGACCGATGTGGGTGGGATCGCCAGCATGACCTTCCGTGTGGACGCCAGCGTCGTCGCGACGTTCGCGGACGGTCCGTTCGTCTACGCGGCGAACCTGTCGGCGTTCGCGGACGGCCCGCACACGCTGTTCGTGACCGTCGTCGACCACTACGGCCGGACGGTCACCGTGAGCAGGGCGTTCGTGCTCGACAAGTCGACCGCGCCTCCGCCCGACCCGTCCACGCTGACGATCGGCACGGAGATAGACGTGGCGTTCGCGCCGCCGGACGGCTTCGGACAGGCTGCGACCGACATCAACCATCCGCTGGAGTGGACGAGCGACCGGTATCCGGACGTCTCGTACTCGACGACGCGGCCGGTCAACGGCTTCGTCTACGCCGCTGACCACGTGTTCGGCACGGTTCCCGCCATGCCGGTGCCCGGCGTTCCCGGCCGTGCCTACGTGTCCGCCGCGTCGCTGCCGGCGACTACGGGCATGGACGCGAACGTGCTGATGCCCAGCGGTTTCCCGGGCATGGATCTGCCGGGGTGGGGGAGCTACGTCGCACCCGTGTGGCTCCCTGGCATGAGCGATCCGTCCGAGGGCCTGTGGGTCGTCCACGCGCGCGCCGTCATGTCCGGCGAGTACGGGCTGCTCTCCGAGCGGCAGTTCGGCCTCGACATCACCGACCCGGGGCCCATCACGAACCTGCGCGCGACGGACTCCCTCGGCTCGACGATCACGGTCGCACGGCGAGACTTCGTGTGGGACAACCCGAGCTTCTTCGGCGGTTCGTACGACGCGCTCTCCGGAGACTGGATGTACTACGTCGAGGTCAACGGCGAGCCGATGAAGACGAACAGCAAGCCCGACGGCGTCGTCCCGGTCATGCCGAACTTCCCGTACGGCGCGGTGTCCATCGAGGACTGCCCGGCAGGCCGCGTGACCATCGCCGTCGGCGTCATCGACCGGGCCGGCAACCTCGGCCCGCTGACGGGGATGACGTTCTACAGCGATCCGGACACGCCGACGGTCGACATCACCTCGCCCGCCATCGACGGCGAGACGATGACGGTCTCACCGCGGCTGAGCGCTGATGCGACAGACCGTGCCGGCATCACGCGGGTGGACTTCAGCATCGACAGCACCTTCGTCGCGTCCGACATCTACCCGCCGTACGTGATCCAGCCGGACCTGTCGGTCAACTACGCGCCGGGGCTGCACACGCTGACCGTGCGCGCATACGACCAGCTCGGCCGGATGGCGACCGACAGCAGGCAGTTCTACCTCGACATCGACGCGACGCCGCCTCCGCCTCCGGGCACCCAGGACGTGTATACGATGATCCACGGCACCTACGTAGGCGCGGACGGGTTCGATCACGCGGGCCCGGACGCTGCGAACCCGATCGAGTGGATCAACGATCTGTACCCGGACATCTCGTTCGAGTGCACGCAGGATGTCAACGGCTTCGTCTACGCCATCGACCATGCGCCGGGGACGCTCCCGCAGCTGCCGGTGCCGGGCCTCGTGGCCAACGCGTACGTGTCGGCCGCAGCGCTGCCGGCGACCACGGGCCTGACCGCGAGCGTCCTGCTGCCCAGCGGGCAACCGGGCGTGGACATACCGGGCTGGGGCACGTACACCATCCCGTCGTGGATACCGGGTATGCACGACCCGCTCGAGGGCGTGTGGTACGTGCATGCACGCGCGCTCCAGCACGGCCTGTACGGCATCCCCGAGGACCTGCCGTTCGGCATCGACGTCACCGATCCGCGCCCGGTCACCGGTCTGCGCGCTTCGGACGCGGGCGGCGCTGTCATCCAGACGTCGCGCCGCGACTTCATCTGGAACAACCCGACGTTCACCGGGGCGTCCTACGACGAGCTGAGCCGTGACTGGATGTACTACGTGGAACTGAACGGCGAGCCCATCGACACCGGCAACGACATCCTCGGCATGGTCCCGATCATCGCGACGCACGCGTACGGCATCGTGTCGATCGAGGACCTGCCGGTCGGACGCAACACCGTCTCGGTCGGCGTCATCGACCGCGCCGGCAACCTCGGCCCGCTGACGAGCATGGTGTTCTACAGCGACCCTGACGTTCCGACGGTCAAGATCACCGCACCGGCCGCCGACAACGCGTACGTCTCGCAGTCGTACAAGTTCAGCGCGACCGCTTCCGACGGCGCGGGCATCGCGCGGGTCGAGTTCAGGGTCGACGGTATCCTCATCGGCGCCGACACCGCGTCGCCGTACGAGATCACGAAGGACATGAGCGCGTTCGCGAACGGCAACCATACGCTCACGGTCACCGCGTACGACCTCTACGGGCGCACGGCGGTCGCGACGAGGCCGTTCATCCTCGACAAGACGCCACCGACGATCAGCTCGATCAGCGACACGCCCGACCCGTTCTATCCGGTCATCCGCGAGGGCTACAAGGACAACATGACCGTCACGTTCCGTACGAGCGAGGCGGGCACTGCGTACCTGAGCATCTTCACCGCGAGCGGCACGCTGTGGCGCCAGGTGAAGAAGACCGTGGCTGCCGGCGTGAACACGATCGTGTGGGACGGCAAGAGCACCGCCGGCGGCGTGTCGACCGGCACGTTCTACTACCGGGTCGGCGTGTACGACGCGGCGCGCAACGCGTCCTGGTCGGCGAAGTACCCGACGACGATCCGCAACTACGAACTCGTGCCCGTCTCCGGCGGCGGCGTGAAGGTCGTGCCGCGCTAGCCGACAGAGCGCGCATCTCTGTGTGAGGGAAGGGCGGCCCGTGGGGGCCGCCCTTCTCGCGTCGCGCAGGTGGTGGAGTGGGCCTGTAAGCCGGATTCTGTCGTGGACGGCCATTTGTCTGGGACCGCCGTTGCCGACGGCCTCGAGCGGGCTGACCCGAGCGACGGCCGGGCAGGCCTTGACCGCTCCTATTCGCCCTTGCTCCGGGTGGGGTTTGCCAAGCCGCCGGGTCACCCCGACGCTGGTGCGCTCTTACCGCACCGTTTCAGCTTTTCCCGGAACCTGCACCGGTCCGAAGGACCGGACGGTATCCCGGGAGTCTTCTTTTCTGTGGCACTTTCCGTCGCGTCGCCGCGCCAGGCCGTTGGCCTGCACCCTGCCCTGCGGAGTCCGGACTTTCCTCACGCCCCCACGAGGGGGACGCGCGGCCGTCCGGCCCACTCCGAGAAGGGATGATAGCAGGGTCCGTGCGCTCGCGTCGCGGGGCTACCCGTTCTCGAGGTCCCGCGCCTGCAGCTTCGCCCAGGTATCCTTGAGCGTGAGCGTGCGGTTGAAGACGAGCGCGCCGGGTGCGGAGTCGGCATCCGGGCAGAAGTACCCGAGCCGCTCGAACTGCACGGTGCGTCCGACGGGGACTGCGGCGAGGCAGGGCTCCACGAGGCAGTCCGCGAGGATGGTCTCCGAGTCGGCGGCGAGGTCGTCCATGACGTCCGCGCCGTCGGCTCCGGGTCTGGGACTCGCGAAGAGGTGACCGTAGAGCCGCACCTCCGCAGGCGCGGCGTTCACGGCCGACAGCCAGTGGAGCGTCGCCTTGGGGCGACGGCCGTCCGCAGAGTCCCCGCCGCGCGTCGCCGGGTCATAGGTGCAGCGCAGCTCGGCCACGCGGCCGTCACTGTCCTTCACGACCCCAGTGCACGTGACGAAGAAGGCCGAGCGCAGACGGACCTCGCGGCCCGGCGCCAAGCGGAAGAACTTCGCCGGAGGTTCCTCCATGAAGTCGCCGCGCTCGATCCACAGCTCGCGGGTGAACGGGACATCGCGGGTGCCGGCGTGGGGGTCCTCGGGATTGTTCGGGACCTGCACGAGTTCCGTGGCGCCCGCGGGGAAGTTCTCGATCACGACCTTGACCGGGTCGAGGACCGCGAAGCGCCTCTCGGCGGTCCGGTTGAGCACGTCGCGAACGGCGTGCTCGAGCATCTCGACCTCGATCGTGCTCTCGGTCCTTGCGACCCCGATCATCGTGGCGAAGTCCCGGATGCCCTGCGCGGGGAAGCCTCGGCGCCGCAGCCCCGAGAGCGTGGGCATGCGCGGGTCGTCCCAGCCGCGGACGCGCCCCTCCTGCACGAGGCGCAGGAGCACGCGCTTCGACAGGATGGTGTGGGTGAGGTTCAGGCGCGCGAACTCGTACTGGTGCGGGTGAGAGGGGACCGGGAGGTTCTCGAGGAACCACTCGTAGAGCGGACGGTGGTCCTGGAACTCGAGCGTGCAGATCGAGTGCGTGATGCCCTCGATGGCGTCGGACTGGCCGTGCGCGAAGTCGTACGAGGGGTAGATGCACCACGCGTCGCCGGTACGGGGGTGGCTCGCGTGCAGGATGCGGTAGAGGACCGGGTCGCGCAGGTTGATGTTGCCCGACGCCATGTCGATGCGCGCCCGCAGCACGCGCGAGCCGTCCGGGAACTCGCCGGCGCGCATGCGCGCGAAGAGGTCGAGGTTCTCGGCGACTGAGCGGTCCCGCCACGGGCTATCCGTGCCGGGCTCGGTGAGCGTTCCCCGCGCCGCGCGGATCTCGTCGGCTGACTGGTCGTCGACGTACGCCTTGCCGTCACCGATCAGCGCAACGGCCCACTCGTACAGCCGCTCGAAGTAGTCCGAGGCGTGGTACAGGTGCTCGCCCCAGTCGAAGCCGAGCCAGCGCACGTCGGCTTCGATGGCGTCGATGTACTCCTGCTCCTCCTTCACGGGGTTCGTGTCGTCGAAGCGCAGGTGGCACCTCCCGCCGAACTCCTCGGCGATGCCGAAGTTCAGGCAGATCGACTTCGCGTGGCCTATGTGGAGGTAGCCGTTGGGCTCGGGAGGGAAGCGCGTGACCACCGAAGACACGCGGCCTTCGCGAAGGTCGGAAGCGACGATGTCGCGGATGAAGTCGCTGCGCTCGGGGGGTGTGGAAGACTCGCTGCTCATGGACGCCGAGGATAGCACAACCCCCCTCAGCGGGCGTCTCGCGCGGCTGCAGGGGGGCCGGTGGTGTGTCTGGTAGCCCGTACGGGATTCGAACCCGTGATCTCCGCCTTGAGAGGGCGGTGTCCTAGTCCACTAGACGAACGGGCCGTGCAAGAGGTCCTGGCTGGGGCGGGAGGAGTCGAACCCCCACATACGGGACCAGAACCCGCTGTCCTACCATTAGACGACGCCCCAAGGAGGCACTCGCCCGCTTCCGGGCGCGGGACGGAATCCTACCGAGCGTCACCCCCGCTGTCAATCACGGCGAAGCCCCGTGCGAGCGCCATCTCGAGGCGCGCCACGGCCTCGTCGCGGCCCAGTATCGCCACGGACTCGAAGAGCGGAGGGCTCACCGTGGTGCCGGTCATCGCCACGCGGATGGTCTGGAAGACCTCCTTCGGCTTTCGGCCGAGCGGCTCCGGCAGGCCGCGGTAGGCGGCCTCGATCGCGTCGTGCGTGAACGGCTCGACGTCGCGTGTGGCATCGAGGGCTGCCGTGAGGACCTCGTCGGCCCATTCGTGCTCCGCGAGCCACGCGGCGCCGCGCTCGTCGAAGGCGAGCTCCGCCGAGCCGACGAGGAGCGGCCGCACGACGGCGGGGAGCTCGGCCATGCGCGTCACGCGTTCCACGACCAGCGGCGCGATCCTCGCGAGCGTGTCGACGTCCGCCGTCAGACCGGCTGCACTGATCCACGGCCCGGCGACTTCGGCGAAGGCGGCCGGCGACAGCGAGCGGATGTATGCGCCGTTCATCCACGCGAGCTTCTCGGGATCCCAGACGGCCGGAGCTGACGACACGCGCGCGAGGTCGAATCGCGCTACGAGGGTATCGCGGTCGAACAGCGTGGTCTCGCCGTCGATCGACCAGCCGAGGAGTGCGAGGTAGTTCAGCAGCGCGTCGGGCAGGTAGCCCTCATCCCTGTACGCCTCGACGGACGTGGCTCCGTGACGCTTCGACAGGCGCTTGCCGTCGGCTCCGAAGATGAGGCTCATGTGCGCGAAGACGGGTACCGGCACTTCGAGCGCCTCGTAGACGATGATCTGGCGCGGCGTGTTCGACAGGTGATCGTCACCGCGGATGATGTGCGTGATCCCCATGTCCGAGTCGTCCACCACCGTGGCGAACATGTAGGTCGGCGTGCCGTCGGTGCGCACGAGGATGAAGTCGTCCATGGCCGAGGCGGGCCACCGGACCTCGCCGCGGATGGCGTCGACGGCGACCACGTCGTCGCGGCCGTCCGGCACCGCCACGCGCCACACGTGCGGCTCGCCGGCCGTGATGCGGCGCGCGGCCTCGTCGGCCGCGAGCGCTCGGCAGGTCCGGTCGTAGCCGGAGAACCCGCCGGCGACCTTGGCTGCCTCGCGCTTGCGCTCGAGGTCCTCCGTGGAGCAGAAGCACGGATACGCGTGGCCGTTGGCCTTGAGGACCTCGAGCGCCGCCGCGTACGCCTCGCTCCGCTGCGTCTGGAAGTACGGACCGTGCGGCCCGCCCGCCTCGGGGCCCTCGTCCCAGTCGAGGCCGAGCCATCGCAGCGAGCGCAGGATCGCCCCGGTGTTCTCGTCGGTGGACCGTTCCGCGTCCGTGTCGTCGATGCGCAGGATGAAGGACCCGCCGTGCCTGCGGGCGAAGGCCCAGTTGTAGATCGCGGTCCGCGCGCCTCCGATGTGCAGGTGCCCGGTCGGACTCGGCGCGAAGCGGACGCGTACGGTCGGTTCCACGGTGGTGCGGCCTTTCGCAGAGAGCGGGCTTTCGGGCGTGCGGGGCATATGGTAGCGCGTCGCAGGGCGGCGCGAGCGGGAAGTATAATGAGGCGGGCCCGCGCCCGACGGGCCGCACCGCGAGGAGTGGAGGAAGCATGAGGGGCACTCGCTGGGTCCGGGCGGCGCTGTGCGTCGCTGTGGCGACGTGCGTCGCCGGAGAGCCGCTCGCTCTGGCGCGCGTCCGCATCGCCGCCGTCGGCCCAGTGATGACGATCGTCACGGACCCGCCCTCCCCGGACGGCTCGAACGGATGGTTCAGCACGCCACCCGAGATCAAGATGCTCTCGGACGTGGACGCGACCGGCTGGTGGTCGTGGAACGCCGGCGCCCCGGACGGGGCGCCGCTCACGGCCGGTGTCCCGGCGTTCATCGGCGACGCGCCGGAGGGACTGTCGGATCTGGCCGTCAGCGGAGTCGACGCTTCGGGCACGCCGGGCGCCACGGTGACAGCGTCCTTCATGGTCGACTCCATCGCGCCCGGTACCCCGGGGAACTTCACCGCCGTGGCCGGGCCCGGCGTCGTGGATCTGGCGTGGGACGCGTCCGTCGAGGCCGGATCCGGCCTGGTCGGCTACACCGTGTACCGCAACACGGTCGGCGCGCCGTTCCAGCTCACCGACGTGGTGGCCAGCACGCCGGCGACCACGTGGACGGACGTCGCGCCGCCGGTCGCCGACTTCGTGTACTACGCCGTGAGCGCCCGCGACACGGCGGGATGGGAGTCGGTCTTCACCGCCGAGGCGGCTACGACCCCGGACTCCGCGCCGCCGACCGACCCGGGCGACCTCGAGGCGTGGCTCAATGCATCGAACTGGGTGAAGGTCTCGTGGCTACCGTCGCTCGACACGGGCTCCGGTCTGAGCCACTACGTGGTGCTGCGGTCGCTCGATGGCGGGCCCTTCGAGGATATCGCCCACGTCGGAGCGGGCACGGCTTTCTACGACGACCACGACGACCAGGTGCTGTTCGCGTCCACGGTCGAGTACGAGGTGTTCGCGGTCGATCGCGTCGGCCTGGAGTCCGGCATCGCCGGGCCGGTCCCGATGCAGTCGGACACAGTCGCGCCGTCGCCGCCGTCGGCGCTCGCCGTGACGCCGGTGTACTCGGGCACCTTCACGGACGCGGAGTTCGACCTCACGTGGGCCGGTGGCGCGGACGGTGGCTCCGGCGTGGCCTCGACCGAACTGCAGTGGGGCCCGGTGGCCGCGGCGCCGAACCACGCGGCACGCGTGTCCGACGGGTCTGAGCGCGTGGCCGCGGATTCCGAGACGGCGCTCCTGTACTTCAGGATGCGATCCGAGGACCGGGCAGGCAACCTCTCGGCGTTCGGGATGTCGGTGCCGGCACGGAACATCGCGGCCGAGCGGGTCGGCGGCGCGACCCGCATCCAGACCGCGATAGCGGCCAGTGCCGCTTCGTTCGATTCCGCCGCCACGGTCGTGATCGCGAGCGCGGCGTCGTATCCGGACGCGCTGTGCTCCAACTCGCTGGCCGGTACCGTCGACGGCCCCGTGCTGCTGGTCGGCTCAGGCCCGTTGCCTCCCGGGACGCTGGCGGAGATCGCGCGGCTCGGCGCGACCGATGCCTACGTGGTCGGGGGCGTCGCGGCGGTGTCTCCCGAGACCGAGGCGTCGCTCGCCGGGGCCGTGCCGGGCACGGTCGAGCGCGTGGCCGGCCGTGATCGCTACGAGACGGCAGCAGAGGTCGCGCGCAAGGTGAGCGACATCGGAGGCGGCGTTCCCCCGG
>VAUM01000023.1 GCA_005774595.1 Actinomycetota bacterium | reverse complement strand
ATCCGGCCGTCCGGGTGCGTGAGGCGGGCCACCGCCTTGCGCGAGGGCAGGTCCGGCCCGATCAGGACCGCTGCCCGCACGGCGCCCGCGTCCGGCACGAGCGCGCCGAGCACGCCCGGGCGTGCTCGCGTCAGCCGGCGGCCGAGTCCGCACCACGCGGCCGCGCGGCTCGCCGTCTTCAGCACGCGCCCCCGGGCGGACGATGCCGGGAAGAACGAGGCGTCCCCGAACCGGTCCGCGGCGTCCGCGCCCCGGAGCACGAGCAGCCGTGGTGTTCCCGCGACGGGCAGGGACAGCGCCTCACCCGGCGGCAGCAGGGCCGCCGCGACCTGGAGCGCCGTCTCGCCGGACGTCACCACTGGTACATCCACTCCCGTTCGCTCATCGCGCGCATCACGGCGTCGGCGGCCGCGGCCTCCGGCACCTCGCCGTTCGCATCGATGCGCACCGCGTTGCCCTCGGCCGCCCATGCGCGATACACCGCGCACGACCGCCGCAGTTCATCCTCGGCCACCTCGGACTTGCGCGCCAGCGCCACGTGAGGCTCGACGTCCGCGAGGAGCGTCACGTCCGGACGCCGCACGAGCGCCGACAGGAGCCGGCCGGCCCACGGCCCGCGCGTCCGATAGCGGCGCGGATCGAGCGCGAGGTCAGCGGCGTGGCGGTCGTAGAGCACGAGCATCGAGCGGACGCGGGCGGGGTGGTCCTTGAGAGCGCCGCCGAGACGGTAGTCCGCCAGCAGGTACAGCATCTTCGCAAACGCGGCGAGCGCGCCGTACGGGCGCTGGTCGTGAGGGGCGGACGCCGCCTCGCGGCCCGACCGGCGCGCGCCGAGCAGGCCCGGACGCAGGTGCCGGTACTCCACACCGCGGAACGCGCGCGCAAGGGCGCCGTCCGCCAAGCGCCGAGCGAGCGTACTCTTGCCGGACCCGTCGACACCGAGCAGCGCCACGACGGCGCCCGTCGGCCGCAGGAAGCGGAGCGCCCGACGCCGCCACTCCGCGGCCGTGTCCGCAAGGCCCCGCACACCGCGCCGCTTGCGGCACGCGCGCAGGAGCGCACGGCGCAGCTCCCCTTCGTCGCTGGGCGCCCGCCCGCCGTCTGCGAGCCACGCGGCGACCCTTGCACCGGCGCCGTCACCGAACAGGCGGCGGCACCACGCCTCGGTCTCCGTGGGGCCGGCGTCCGCCGCCAGCGCGCGCAAGCGCGCGACGTCGGCAGGCAGGCGGCCCTTCAGCGCGCTCTTGGCCAGCCGGTAGCCGAACGCCGCGGCGCCGGCGACCACGGGCGCCTCCTTCCCCGCACTGGCGGACGACAGCAGCTCCTCGGCGTCGATCAGGTGCACGCCGCACTTGCGGTAGTCCGAGCAGAAGTCGAACGCGACGGCGACCGCCGCCCCGCCGAGCACGCCTCCCACGACGACGTACGCGGCCGTCGCCTCGTGCCGGAGCACCTGGACGACCTTGAGCCCGGAGTCCGCGAGGCCGTCGCGCAGCGCTGCCGCCACGCCGGGCAGCGACTCGCCCGGCACCACGAGGTCGATGTCGCCCGGGACCTCGTCCGGAAAGCCCGCCGGCACCGCGAGCAGCGCGTGCCGAACGCCCGCCGCCCCGAGCACCTCGAGCACGTGGCTCACCACCGTCGCCGTTGGCGTCGTCTCACTCATCGCCGGCCGCCTCGATCGCCGTCACGTCCGCAGTCACGGGCGGCATGCCGACCAGGTAGCCGGCCATCGCCCAGAAGACGAGGCCGCCGAAGGAGAACTCCAAGTAGGGCTGCCCGATCGTCTTCACCAGGCTGAGCAGCAGGAGCGTCGAGAGCCAAGCGACCACCTGCGTCCGCACGACGTCGCCCTGCGCCTCCATCGCGCGGCGCCCCGCGTGCAGCAGCAACATGACGATCACGACCATCCAAGCAGCGAACCCGATGACCCCGGTCCTCAGCAGCACGGTGAGGAAGGTGTTGTGGGGATCACGGACCACCGCGGTGGCGGACAGCTTGAAGTCGATGAGCGCGAAGCCGAACCCCTCGCCCCACACGATGTATGGAAGCGAGCTCGACCACGTCGCGAGCGTGTCCCGCGCCCAGTCGAGCCGCTGGGCGAGGCTCCCCGCTCCGGGTGCGTCCGGGTCACCCGCGAGGCTGGAGAGGTGCTCGATGTAGAACTCCGGCGAGATCGAGCCCAACCGGCCCCGGACCACCCCGGCCGATGCCGCGAGCAGCAACGCGATGACCACGACGCTCACGACGAGGGAGCGGTACGCCCGCCCGACACCGAACGTGCGCCCGATCCACAGCATCACGAGCGGCACGGCGAGGTAGATCGTCCGCTCCTGGAACAGGAGCGCCAAGCCGAGCAGCGCACCTCCGCCCACCGTCGCGACCCAGCCCTTCACGCCGCTGCGCGCTGAGAACGCCCAGACGGCGCACGCGACGAGCGTGACGGCCGTGGTCGTGTAGAACCCCATCACCGGCACCACCTTGAAGATGCCGCTGACCGGCGAGATCGCGCGCACCGTCGCACCGAACGGGAACGTCACCGCGTACGCGGCCACCAGCACCGTCACCATGCCGATGAACCGGCGCACCGATGCGAAGCCCTCGTCCGCCCTCGCCCACGCGATACCGAACAGCATCATCACGCCCTCGATGACGACCGTGGCGTCACGGACCGCCCACAGCCCATAGTCCGCGACGGACGCGAGCAGCCTCGGCAGCGTGAGCAGGAACAGCCAGAGCCACGCCTTGGGCACCGGGAGCTTCAGCCAATCCTTGCCCGCGGCGCCGTACGCGCCCAGCAGCACGACGAACAGGACCGCGTGGACGAGCGGCATGCCGACGCCCGGGACAGGCACGTTGACCGCCCCGTAGTTGAACAGGGTGACGAACAGCACGACGCCCATCCCGAGCGTCATCCACCACGGCTGTCTGCGGCCGGACCAGACCACGCCCGTCACGAGCACCGCGCCGAACAGCCCGAATGCGACCCACTCCGGCGCGAAGACGATCCCGACGCCTGCGGCGACCAGGACGGCGAACAGCCCTATGCGCATCGTCAGGCTCGTGGCAGGCCCCCAGCGCCCGTCGGCCGGTCCGCGAGCAGCGCTTCGTAGCGGGCCATCCACGCCCGCGCGACCGCGCCCCACTCGTACCGCGAGGCGAACACCCGCGCGCCGGCCTGCCCCATCCGGACGGCAGCATCCGGGTCCGAGACCACGCCGGCCATCGCCCTCGCGATGCCGTCGACGGCCTCCTCGCATCCCGTCGGCGGCACGAGGACGCCTCCGCCCTCGCGGAGCAGGACGCCGGGGCCGCCTGCGTCCAAAGCGATCACCGGCACGCCGCGCGCCATGGCCTCGAGACAGACCATCCCACCCGAGTCGTGGAGGCTCGGATGCACGAGCGCGGTGGCGCCCGCGATCGCCGCCAGCGTCCGCATGCGCGGCTGCGCACCCGCGAACTCCACGGCGTCGGGAACGCTTGCCTCGCGTGCCGCGCGCACGAGGCGCGCCCGTTCGGGCCCGTCCCCGATCACGACGAGATGCACGCCGCGCGACTCGAGGCCCGACCGCGCGAACGCGCGGACCGCGAGCTCGACGCCCTTCCAGCCGAGCAGCCGGCCCACCGTCACGAGGTACGTGCCCTCCGCAGCCGGGCCGGCCGGCGCGGGTGTGTCGTCCACAGCGTCCGAGCCGATCCCCTGCAGGACCTCGACCCGGGGCGCACCCATCCGTCGAAGGGCCGCGGCCGAGTCCGGAGTCGTGCCGTACGCGACCCGCGCCGCCCGCGCGGTCGCGCGAACGACCGGATCGGCCGTCGCGGCCACGAACGCCGCGGAACGCGCTGCCTCGTACGCGCGTGCGCGCGGCGAGAGGCACCCGCGCATGCCCGGCGGGACCCTCTCACCGCCACCGACAGGCCCCCACACGAACGGCACGCCGAGCCCCGCACACGCGCTGGGCGCTGCCATCGACACGAACGTGACGTGGTGGGCGACGTTCACGGGCGAGTCCGCGTGCAGTTCGCGCGCAAGACGCCGCGCACCCAGCTGCCACACGTAGTGGTAGCCACGGGCACGCAGGAGCGTGCGCTTCGCGGCGAGCACCGCGGCGGGCAGGTCGTAGTAGGCGAAACGCGGCGCCGGGCCGTCATGCGACTCGAGAGCCGCCTCGATCGCCGGGCGGTTGTTCGCCCGCGTGATCACCGTGACTTCGCAGTACGCCGCCACGGCCGTCGCAAGACCCCATCCGAGCCCCGGCTCGGAACCGGAGCCCGGCTCGCACGCGTATGCCGACAGCAGCACCCTCATGCCGCCGCCTCGGGGTACACGAGCCGCCCGTAGCGCTCCAGGTGGACCGCCGCGATACGGTCCCAGTCCAGGAACCTGGCGACCTCCTCGGCGGCCGCAGAGCCCGCCGCGCGCAGCTCGTCCGCCCGACCCAGCATGGAGCGGATCCCGGCGGCTGCGGCGCCCACGTCGCCGGCCTCGCACACGGTCACGTGCGGGAGCCTCGCGATGAACTCGAACGACGCCAGGCCGACCTCGTCGGAGGCCAGCGCCGGCACTCCGCACAGCAGCGCTTCGGCGAGCGAGAGCCCGAAGCCCTCGTTGCGGGACAACTGCGCGTAGAGATCCGCGGCCGCGAGCGCCGCGGGCACCGCGCTGCGGTCGACCGCCCCGCTCACCGTCACGGCGTCGGCGACCCCGAGCCCGCCGGCGAGCGCGCGCAGCTCGTCGGCCGCCCCTCCGGGGTCCGGGCCCATGATCGCGAGGGACATCGGCGGAGCACCGGCGCCGCCGGCCGCCTCGGCGAACGCCTTCACGAGCACGTCGAGCCCCTTGCCGCGGACGTCCAGCCTGCCCAGCGACAGGACCCGCCGCGGGCCCTCGGCACCCGGCGGGCGCGGCGACGTCCGCGCCGCGGTCACCGACGCACCGCCCTGCGGTGCGACGTACACCTCCGCGCCCGGCAACAGGCCCTTGACCGCCGCCGCCTCCGCCGGGCACAGCGCGTGGAGCGCCCGTGCGCCGCCGCTCGCGCGGCGCTCCTCGAACGCAGCCCAAGCGGACTTCACTCCCCGTGCCCGAGCGATCACCGCGGGATGGTACGCGCCATGCGGCGAGAGCACGCTCGCCCTCGCGACGGCTCCGTACACCCACAGGTTGTCGGCGTTGAGGCCCCCGTGCACGTGGACGAGATCGGCGCCGATGTCGCGCAGGCGCGCCATCTCGCCGCGCGCCGGCGGCCTCACGAGGCGGTTGCCGCCCAGGTGCAGCCGCCGAGCGTATGCGATGCGGTGCAGAACCGCGCCCTCGGGGATCCGGTCGCCGTACAACGAGCGTTCCTCGCCCTCGTAGCACGCGAGATGGACCTCCGCACCAGCGCGTGCCTGGGCGGCAGCGAGCCCGACGACCGCGCCCGCGACCCCTCCGCCCCCGAGCAGGTTCGGGTACCAGTGCAGCACCTTCACGCCGGCACCGCCTCTGCCGCGCCGGAGCGCGGGCGACGCAGCGCAAGCCACCACAGGAGCGCCGTGTCGACCGCGTAGTACGCGGCGAGCGCGATGAACGCGCCCTCGCCGCCCCTCCACGCCGTGAGCGCCCAACCGCCGAGCACCATGACGACGCCGCTGGCCAGCTTGACCTTCAGGATCACCTTGGGGCGCCTGACGGCCCGCAGAAGGACCGCCGCCCCGCTCGCGAGGCCCATCGCCAGCGGGACCACGGCTAGCCACCGCAGCATCGGGGCGTAGGAGTCGTAGACGCCGCCGTAGAGCACGGACACCAGCCAGCCCGGCGCGATCAGCATGACGGCGGACCACAGCGCGGCGGGCGCGGCGAATGCGACGCTCACCGCGAGAGCGTCCTTGGCCCCTGCGCGTTCACCGGCGGCCTCGACGCGGCCCGCGACGCGCGGAAGAGCGACCATCGAGATCGCGGTGACGAGCCGCATGATCGGCGAGTAGAGGTTCTGCAGCGCCCGCATCCCCCCGAGCGTCGCCGCGCCAGCGAGGCCGCCGACCACGCCCAGGAAGACGAGCCCCTGTACCGAGGTCGTGACTTCCGTGCCCGCCAGCCAGCCGCCGTAGCTCGTATGCTCCTGCGCCACGCGGCCCAGCAGCGCCCGGTCGAGCGCCCCGGACGCGTCGATCCCGGCGGCCGGCAGCCCGGCGGCGCACGCGGCCGCTCCCGCGACGGCCGTCGCATAGAACGCGGTCTCGGGGCCGAGCACTCGCCACGCGTGCAGCATGGCGATCGCTGCCACCAGCACCACGCCGTAGACCACCGAGGTCCACGTGCTCGCCGCGAGCTGACCCCGGACGTACAGAGCGCGCTTCGCGAGGTACAGCAGGTGCAGCCCGGCAAGCCCCACGGCGATGCTCAGCGCAGCATCCGCCACTCCCACGCCCGCGCCGGCGACGCCCGCCGCGAGCCGCGCGAGCCCTACGACCACGACGACCGCGACGGAGACGGCGAGGTGGATGCCGAACACCGCGCCGACGTACCTGCCCGCCCGGTCCTTGAAGCGCGTCGGCCCCAGCACGAGCACGGGATCGACGACAAGCCCCGTGTATGCGGACGCGAACAGGTAGAACCACCCGAGCATGAGCGCGTAGCGGCCGTAGGTCTCCGGCACCGTCCAGCGCCCTATCAGCACCGACGACACGAACCCGGCCGCCGAGAACACCACCTGGTCGGCTGCGGCCAGCGATCCCTTGCGGAACCAGCGCGACAGGGTCGCTCTCATCCGGCGGCGGCCCCTTCGCTACGGCACCGGGAACGCACCGCGGACAGCCTCGACGAGCCCCCAGTCGAAGTACGCGTCGAGCGCCCAGGTGATCGTTGCGACGATCGCCAGGACCAGGAGCGCGCCGAGCAGCCCTGCTATCGCGCGCCCGAGGAACTCCGCGAACCGGCGGCCGGGGCTCTTCGACGGCACCCATTCGGTGTCCGCCTCGGCAGCGCTCACCTGCTGAGAACCGCGCGCACCGCCCGCGGCCCCCTTGCCGGCCTTCTTCTGCCCGCCGCCGGTGTAGTAGTCGTGGTAGTAGTAGCCGCCGTAGTAGGCGTAGGCGCCCCCGTACGCGTTGGGGCCTCCCCCAGGCTCCAGCCCCCACACCACGCAACCGACGAGACGGGCGCCGGCCTTCTCGAGCATCTCGCGCGCCTTGCGAGTGGCCTCACGCGTGGAACTGCCCGCCCGCGTGATCATCAGCACGCCGTCCACCCACCGCGCGAGCGCGGCGGCGTCCGAGACGGCGAGTACCGGCGGGGTGTCGATGATGATCCAGTCCGCCCACTCCTCGAGGCTGTCGAGGGTCTCCTTCATCTTCCTGGAGCTCAGCAGCTCGGACGGGTTGGGGGGCATCTTGCCCGACGTCATGACCAGCAGCTGCTCGTCGCCCGGGCGCTGCAGCACGGCCTTCATCGAGTGACGCCCGGTGAGCACGTCGGACAGGCCGACGGTGTTCGGCACGCCGAAGAACGCCTCGGTCGTCGGACGGCGGAAGTCGCACGAGATGAGCGCGACCTTCTGCCCCGCCTGCGCGAGCGAAGCGGCGAGGTTCGACGCGACGGTCGACTTGCCCTCGCCCGGCGCCGCCGAGGTCACGAGGATCGTCTTGATGTTGCGCTCGAAGTTCACGAAGTCCAGCGAGTTGCGGATCACGCGGTAGGCTTCCGCGGCGGGCGACCCCGGCTTCTCCACGATGGTCAGCCGACGCGACTCGCCCTTCTCGAACCGCTCGATGGGCACGTGGCCGAGCACCGGCGTGCCGAGCAGGCGCTCGGCCTCCTCGGAGGACTTGATGGCGTCATCCAGGTACTCGTACAGGAACGCCATCGCGATGCCGAGGACGAGGCCCAGCGCGAGGCCCAGCAGGCCGTTGCGCACGAGCCCCGGCGAGGAGGAGTAGTTGGTGCCCACCGCCGGACTGACGATGCGGCCGGCACCGGTCTCGAGCTCCTGGTCGATCCTCAGCTGCTCGAGCTTCTCGGCGAGCGTCGCGTAGCCGCCGGTGGCCATGTCCATCTGCGCGGCCAGTTCATCGTTCTCGGAGTCCTCGCTGAGCTTCCGGCCCACGGCGAGGATCTCCTCGCGCGCCACGGCGAGCCGCGACTCCACCTGGACCGCAGCCTCCTTGAGCGCCTCCTGCCGTGTCTCGCGGGACCACGTCACGTACTCGTTGGCGAGCGTGTTGGCGACCTCCGCGGCGAGCTTCGGGTCGTGCGCCGTGACCTTGATGACGACGATGTTCGTCTGCCCGGCGGCTGCCACCGCCACGTTGCTGAGCAGTGACGCGGGGTCGGTCTGCAGGTTGAGCTTCCGGATCGTGTTCTCCGCGAGCGGGCGCAGCTGCATGAGCTGCACCTGCGTCATCAGCGCGCGCTCCGGCTGACCTACGGAGCCCCCGAGAAGGTCGCTGAACAGCCCGGAACCCGAATCGGGGCTGACCAGTACGCTCGTCTCCGCCGTGAAGGTCGGCTGCTGGAGCAGGCTGGCCGCGACCGCGGCGATGGCCACGACCAGCACCGCGCGGACCACGACCCACTTGCGCGCACGCAGCACCCTCAGGTAGTCACGCAGCTCCACGCGTCACCCCTCTACTTCGCCGTGGCGACCTTGCGGAAGCGGGCGAGGAACCACTGCTCCTCGCCGCTGACGGTGGTCGAGACGGCGACGATCTCCGCCTTGACCGTCTCGTCCTTCTCGTACATCGTCGCGGCGATCGTCGCGGTACGCGGGCCGCGGACGACGCCGTCGATGGAGACGCAGGTCACGTTGCCGGCGACGTAGTCCTCGAACACCGGCTGGTTGGCGGCCTGCTGGTCGAAGATGGTGTTCAGGACTCCGATGTCCACTTGGCTGATGTCAGGCAGGCGCAGCGGGGGATCGGACTCCGCGCGCCCGACGCTGTCCGCCGATCCGCCCATGACGGCCTTCCGCATCCCCCTGAGTCCCTCGACGTACCAGTTCTCGCCCGCCTTGCGCAGGTAGAGCTCGCCCGGCGCAGACGTCCCGTCGGCGAACTTGACGGTCATCGTCATCTTCTCGGCGTAGTTGTCCCCGCTGTTCGAGCCGAACCGCAGCTCCCGGACCTCGCCGTTCAGCAACTTGCCGATGTTGACCTGCGACTGCACCTGTTCGGCCCAGGTCCGCAGCGCGAACTCCCGCGAGACGCCCTCGGGCAGATCGAGCGCACCGGGCGTCGACGTCGGCGTGGTCGAACCGCCCGTCCCGCCGCCCCCGGTGTCCCCATCGCCGAACCAGCCTTCGACGAGTGCGACGACGCGGTCCGCAAGGTCGCTCTCGAGGGCGTCCGACACCAGTGAGGCGCCGTCGAGGAAGTAGAACGCCATCGCGAGCGAGGCCCCGGACAGGACCACGAGGAAGAACGCCAGCACCACCGGGCTGCTTCTCTTCTGCGTCTGGGCCACGACTACGGCATCCCTTCTGGTGGCGCCGTGACGGCCGCCTATGCTCCGCCTCGCGACGGCTGTGCACATTCTAGCCGATGAACGGCCGTCCCGACCACTCGCAACGGTCCTCCGCGACCCTCCGGACCGCTACTCCGCGGGCGCGTATGCGAGGCGCGGCGCGGCCGCCTCGAACCGCGTCGCGAACTCGTCGAACCGCCTGCCTGCCAGATCCCCGCCGAGCGTACCCGCGGCGGCCATCCGTGCGAGCGCGCCCGGGTCCGCGAGCAGCGTATCCGCGGTCACGCTCGCGACCGCCGCCCGCACGCCGCGCGCAGCGGCCGGGTCCAGCGACACGCTCGCGAGAAGCAGCGCGGGCAGGTCCTGGCCCGAGACCTCGTTCGGACCCTCGGGGAAGTCCACGAGCCGCTCGCCGGTGAACACACTCATCGAGCGGTCGAACGTCACCGTGGCCGACGTCGGCCGCGTGAGCATCGACCGCCACTGCGGCCCGCGCACGACGAGGCTCGGCAGGACGGGTGCGGAACCGACCGCCGAGTAGGCGACCGCGACCGCCTGCCCGCCCCCGAACGGGTACGCGTCACGCAGCGTGTCGTAGGTCGTGCCGGCGACCGGTGCGCTCGAGGACGTGTCGACCTCGCGCACCATGCCGGCGGCGAGGTCGACGTCGAGAGCGGCCCACGCCACCTGCACGCCCTCTGGATCGACGGACTCGAAGACGATCAGCACGCGCTCCGGTGCGGATGAGGCCGGTTCGGGCGAGCCGATGTTCCCAATCACGAGCGCGAGGACAACGACCGCGGCGATGATGCCGCCTGCGATCGCACCGGTGCCGAGCGCACGCCTCCACCCGCCGCGAGTCATCACGTCAGTCCTTCCCGAGGTAGGTGAGCACGCCGGCCGCGATCCCCGCGGCCAGCTTCTCCTGGTAGGCGTCGGACACGAGGAGGGCGTCCTCCTCGGCATTGGACATGAATCCCGCCTCCACGAGGCACGACGGCACCTTCGACCAGTTGAAGCCGGTCAGGTCGCCGCGTGCGGACAGCCCCCGGTCCTTCGCGCCGCTGCTCTTGATCACCGCAGCGTGCACCACCTTCGCCGCGGCCAGGCTCTCGTCGTGGATCGGGCCCGTCCATGAGTTCTTCGCCGGATACAGCGTCGACAGGCCGCGCATCGAGCGGTCCGTGTTCCCGTCGGCGTGGACGCGCAGGAACAGATCCGCCCCCGCCGCGTTGGCCTTCTGCGCGCGCTCGGCGTTCGAGATCGAGACGTCGTGCGCCGTGCGGACCATGACGACCTTCACGCCTGCGGCCTCCAGGCGCTTCCTGACGCGCTCCGACAGCTCGAGGGTGAACACGTACTCGGGCTTGCCGGTGCTCACGCCCGTCGTCCCGCCGGTGACGCGCATCTTGGTCTCGCTCGAACCGGGGCCGAGGGGCTCGGGGCGCTGATCGGACGTGCGCTGATGCCCGGCGTCGATCACGACGACCTTGCCCGCGGACGAGGCCGCTGCAACGACCGCGGGCGCCGTGGACACCTGCGCCGGCTCCGACCCGGGCGCGTGCGTGAGCACGACCACGCTCCCGCGTTCCGCGAGCGCGCCCCCGCCGGGCGACTGCGAGAGCACCGTGCGCGCCGCGTCGGCAGGCGCGGTGGCGGCCTCCCGCCGCTCGACCGTGAAGTACGTCGCGAGCACGGCCTCCGCCTGCGCGAGCGGCTCCCCGACGACGTCGGGGACCTCGACGGGCACCGCCGCGGCGATCGGTGCGGACTGCGTCGAGGTCAGCGAGTCGGGGACGAGCGCCGCGGGGACGGGCTCGCTCTCGGCGGTGACCAGCGCCATCGCGACGCTCGCGGCCACGATGACGAGGCCAGCGCCCACAAGCCCCGCCGCCAGCCACAGCCGCCGGCGCTCCGACTTCACGCGGTCTCTGCGTTCGCTCCTCGACAATGGACCCAAGCCTCGATGATCGGCACGGTGGCGATGGTGGGCCCGGCAGGATTCGAACCTGCAACCAAGGGATTATGAGTCCCCTGCTCCGCCGTTGAGCTACGGGCCCGTCAGCACAACGGCCCTCAAGCGGGGCCGTTTCACGGTCACGATGATACCACCCGCAGCGCCCCCGGCCGCAGCGCGGCGGGCCCGCGCACCCCTTGCTCACACGCCGCGACGGTAGTCGTCCTCGTAGCGTTCGATGTCGTCTTCCCCGAGGTAGTCGCCCACCTGCACCTCGATCACCTGCAGCGTGCCGCCGGACGCGTTCTCCAAGCGGTGGACCGTGCCCGCCGGGATGAACGCGCTCTCGTTCACGTGCACCGGTGCGGTCTCGCCGTCGCGGGTCACGAGCGCCTCCCCTGCGACGACCACCCAGTGCTCGCTGCGGCGCCGGTGCGACTGGAGGCTCAGGCGTCCGCCCGCCTTCACCTCGATGAGCTTCATCTGGAAGCCGTCGCCCCGCAACAGCGTCGTCCACGAGCCCCACGGTCGCATCGAGGTGCGCGGGTGCACCACCTCCTCCGCGCCCGCGGCGCGCAGCGCGCCGACGACCTCGCGCACGTCGCGGACGCGGTCCTTCGCGCACACGAGGGTGGCATCGGCGGTGTCCACGACCACGGTGTCGGCGAGTCCCAGCGTGGCGACGAGCCGCTCCGGCGCGTACACGATGCAGCCGTGCGAGTCGACGTCGACGCCGCGTCCCGTGCGTGCGGTGCCGTTCGAGTCGCGGACGCCGGCGGCTTCGAGCGCCGTGAACGAGCCCACCTCGGCGAGCGACATCTCGGCGATGACGGCCGCCTGCGGGACATCGATAGATGCCGCAAGCGACTCGATGGTCTGCGGGGCGATGCGTGCGAACGCGGCGCGCGCCTCGGGTCCGGTCCACTCGGCGACGGGCATGGACGCCACCGCCGTGCACGCGCCGGCGATCGCCCACCCGGCATCACCGGATCCGGCGACCGCCTCCAGCAGCGCCGAGGCGCCGAACGCGAGCATCCCGGCGCTGCGCACCACGTCACCCGCGGGCGCGGGCCCGGCGGCGAAGCCCGTGACGGAGCCCGCGCCGTCCGTGAGCAGCCAGTCGCGCTCGTCGTCCGCGCACGGCACGCGCGGGCACACCCAGGCGACGGCGCCCGCGGCTGCGAGCTCGACCGCACGGCGCGCGGCCCCGGCCCAGCCGTCACCCGCGACGACGTGGTCCGACGGCACGACGATGCAGACCGCCTCCGGGTCGGCAGCGGCGGCGTGCGCCGCGGCGAGCAGGACCGCCGGGCCGGTGCCGCACCCGAGCGGCTCGGCGAGGAAGCCGGTGGCGTGGAGGCGCTCGTCGGCGTTCGAGGCGAGGTTGTTGCGCAGCTCGTCGACGAAGCGCTCGCCGGTGAGCACGGTGATGGCGCCGGCATCGAAGCCGGTGACATCGCCCACGAGGCGCACCGC
>VAUM01000022.1 GCA_005774595.1 Actinomycetota bacterium | reverse complement strand
GCGCGCGGGCGAGTCGCTCGCCGCCGCCGACGAGCCCGAGGCCGCCGAGGCGCTCGCGACCGGCGGACCGGTCGCGGGGGAGCGCCCGCGCACCACGCGCGGCATCTCGTACGCGACCACGGCCCACCCGGTCGGCCTCGCAGGCGCGAAGCCCTACGGCGCGCTCGTGCGCCACGTCGCGGTCCAGGTCACCGAGGCGCCAGGCAAGATGGAGGTCGAGTTCATGCGGCTCGCCGAGGACCTCCTCGGCGTGCTGTGCCGCGCGGCGCTCCGTGACCGCGACGGCCGCCCGTTCTCGACCACGCGCACCGCGGGCGACGGCGTGATGCGCATCGGCGCGGACGGACGCGTCGCGTACGCGAGCCCGAACGCGGTGAGCATCATGCGGCTGGCCGGCGCGGAGGAGGTCGCCGGCGTGAAGGCTCCGGAGCTGCCGGGCGGCGGCCAGGGCATCGCGCCGGTGTCGGGCGCCGGCAACGCCGCCGCGGCCGAGATCGAGTTCGCGGGCCGGTCGCTGCTCTACCGCACCATCGCGCTCGACTCGGGTGCGTTCGTGCTCGTGGAGGACACGACCGAGGCACGCCGCCGCGTACAGGAGCTCAAGGTCAAGGACGCGACCATCCGCGAGGTCCACCACCGCGTGAAGAACAACCTGCAGACCATCGCGTCGCTGCTGCGGCTGCAGGCGCGTCGCGCCGGCAGCGATGACGCGCGCCGCTCGCTGTCGGAGGCGGTCGAGCGGGTCGCGTCCATGGCGGTCGTGCACGACATGCTCTCGGCCGCCGATGACGAGCGCGTCGACCTCGGCGCGGTCTGCCGCACGGTCGTCGACCAGGTGCGCCAGGGCCTCGAGGGCGAGAACCCCGGCGTGTCGGTGCTCGTCGAGGGTGAGACCGGTCCGGTGGACGCCACGGTCGCGACGCCGATGGCGCTCGTGACCGCAGAGCTCGTGCACAACGCCATCGAGCACGGCTTCGAGGGCAAGCGCACCGGGCTCGTGCGCGTGACCGTGCGCCGCCTCCCGGGCGAGCTGCACCTCCAGGTCCGCGACGACGGCGCCGGCCTGCCCGACGGTTTCGACGCTGAGTCCTCGGGCAACCTCGGCATGGCCATCGTGCGCACGCTCGTGCACGACGACCTGCGTGGTACGCTGGCCTTCAGGAGCGCGCACGGGACCGTGGTCACGGTGCGCGTGCCGCTCGCCGGCTGACCGAGGAGCACTGCTGAAGGCCGCCGTGACCAAGCCTACCGCCACCGCCACCGCCACCGCGCCGCGCCCGCTGTCGCGCGCGCTGCGCGCCGCCGTGCTCACGGCGTTCACGCTGTCGGGCGCCGCGTCGCTCGTCTACGAGGTCGCGTGGACGCGCGAGTTGTCGGTGCTGTTCGGCTCGACCGTCTACGCCGTCTCGACGATGCTCGCCGCGTTCATGGGTGGCCTGGCGCTCGGCTCGGCGATCGGCGGGAGGATCGCCGACACCTACGAGTCGCGCCTCGTCGACTGGCTCGGCGGGATCGAGTACGGCATCGGGGCGTTCGGGCTGTTGTCGGTGTGGCTCATCCGCGGCGTCCTGCCGCCGCTGTTCTACTCGGCCGCCCGCGGAGGCGCCGGCGCGTTCTTCGCCGCCGAGGTCGGGCTGTCGCTCGTGGTGATGCTCGTGCCGACGACGATGATGGGCACCACGCTGCCGGTCGTCTCCAAACTGCTCGTCCGCGGCTACGGCGACGTGGGCCGCGAGGTGGGCTTCGCGAACTCGGCCAACACGCTCGGTTCGCTCGCCGGCTCGCTGGCCGCCGGCTTTCTGCTGATCCCGCTGCTCGGCGTGCGCGGCGCGATCCTGGCCGCCGCGGGCCTGAACCTGGCGGCGGGCACGTGGCTGCTACTCGCCGGCGGCCGCGGGCGCGGTCGCGCCGGCGCGGTGCTCGGCGGCATCGTCGGGTTCGCCGTGATCGCGGCGTCCGCATGGGCTGCCGATCGCCTGCCGCCGAGCCCGGTCATCATGTCGCGCTACCCCACGTACGCGGAGTACACGCGTGCGATGGACTCGTTCGCGACCATCTTCGACCGTGAGGGCGCGTACAGCCGCGTGACCGTGCTCGAGGCGTCGGGCACCGCCGGCGGCGCGCCGGTGCGGATGCTGCGCAACGGCGGCTTCGTCGAGGGCTCCGACAGCGCCGAGGACGTCGGCACGACCGGCCTGCTCGCAGCGCTGCCGCGCGCGTACGCTCCCGAGGCTCGCTCCGCGCTCGTCATCGGCCTGGGTACCGGCTACACCGCGCTCCGCATGCTCACCTACGAGATCGACTCGGTCGACACCGTTGAGATCAACCCGGACGTGGACGATGCGGCGCGGTCGTTCGTCGGCGGCACCCTGCACGCCGACCCGCGCTGGCGGCTCGTCGTCGGCGACGCCCGCACGCACGTGGCGGCATCGCCCGGGTCGTACGACGTCGTCACCTCCGAGCCGAGCTGGCCGCTCGCGACCTCCTCGGCTCAGCTGTTCACACGCGAGTTCTTCGCGAGCGCCGACGCGTCGTTGCAAGACGGCGGCGTGTTCGTCCAGTGGCTGCCCGGCTACCTGCTCACGGACCGGGACTTCCTCGTGATGTACAAGACGTTCTCGCAGGTGTTCCCGGACAACACGGTGTGGGGCATGGTCGACCCGAACGTCAAGGTGGGAGCGGCCGACGTCTTCCTCGTCGGCTTCAAGGGCGCGCGGCGGGGCACCGACGACGAGGCCCGCGCGTTCGTGCGCGACTACCTCACCAGCGTGGGCCTGCCTGCGGACCGCGCGCGCGAGATGGAGAACGTGTCCGAGTTCGCCGCGCGCGTGCAGCGAGACGACATCGCGGTCAACACCGACGACCGCCCCGTGTTCGAGTTCGCGGTCGCGCGCAACGCGGTCGCCGCGCTGGCGGCGCGGTAGGGGAGGCGCGACACAGGCATGCGTGTGCTCATCGCGGAGGACGAGGCCATCATCAGGATGGACCTGCGCGAGATGCTCGAGGAAGAGGGCCACGAGGTCGTGGGCGAGGCGCGCGACGGCGCCGAGGCGGTGCAGCTGTGCGGCACGCTGAAGCCCGACATCGTGTTCATGGACGTGAAAATGCCCGGCACCGACGGTCTGACCGCCGCGCGCGCGATCGGCGAGACCCAGACGGCGCCCGTCGTCATGGTCACCGCGTTCTCGCAGGCGTCGCTCGTGCGCGAAGCCGCCGAGGCCGGCGCGATGGCCTACCTCGTCAAGCCGTTCTCGAAGGCGGACATCATGCCCGCCATGGAGGTCGCGGTCTCGCGGTTCGCCGAGATGCGGGCGCTTGCCGACGAGGTCGCCGACCTCGGCGAGCGGCTCGAGACGCGCAAGGCCGTCGAGCGCGCGAAAGGCGTGCTGATGGCGCGCGGGCTGTCCGAGGCCGACGCGTTCCGGCGCCTCCAGAAGCTTGCGATGGACAAGCGCCGGCCGCTGCGCGAGATCGCCGAGGCGGTCGTGCTGGCGAGCGAGGCGGAGGCGGGCGGGTAGCGGCCCGACCGCCGTCGGGCAGGGCGCCTCCGCCGCAGTCGGGCGCGTGGCGTCGCCGTTTCCTATGCATTTCCGACCCCTTCCCATGCGCGCCCGACCCTGATACACTCGCTTGCGCACCGGCGCGAAGGCGCGCCGCACATACGCACCGAGCAAGGACGCTCGTTTCGGCCGATCAGGCCTGAAGCGGGCGTTTTCGTTTCCAACGGCACGAGAGGACGGCAAAGGCACCATGGGCGAGTTCGCGGTCTTCTGGGGATGCACCATCCCCGCGCGGTTCCCCTTCATCGAGAAGGCGACGCGCCTGGTCATGGGCGACCTCGGCGCGCAGATCCGCGAGTTGGAGGGGCACACCTGCTGCCCCGAGGGCGTGCTGGTGAAGGGTACCGACGAGGACGCGTACTTCACCACCGCCGCACGCAACCTCGCGCTGGTCGAGAAGGCCGGCCTCGACGTGATGACCCCGTGCAACGGCTGCTACTCCACCTTCATGGAGGCGCACAGCCACCTCGCCACCGACTGGCGCATGCGCGAGCGCATCAATGAGCGGCTCGCTCCCGAGAACCTGCGCTACGACGGCAGGCTCAAGATCTCCCACTTCGCCGAGTGGGTCTGCGACGAGCTGGGCGGCGCGCTCGTCGCGTCGAAGGCCAAGACCCCGCTGTGGGGGATGCGGCTGGCCGTCCACTACGGCTGCCACCTGCTCAGGCCGCAGCCCGCGGTGCGCTGGGACGACCCGCTGCACCCCACCAAGGTCGAGTCGTTCCTGACCGCGATGGGCGCCCGCGTGGTCGACTACCCGACGAAGATGCAGTGCTGCGGCGGCGCGCTCGACCGCGTCGGAGAGCGCGAGGCGTCGCTCGCGTTCTGCCGCAACAAGCTCTACGACCTCAAGGCCAACGAGGTCGACGCACTCGTGGTCGTGTGCCCGAGCTGCTTCCAGCAGTTCGACCTGAACCAGGCCGCGCTCCAGCGCGCCAACGAGGACATCGACATCCCGGTCTTCTACCTCGCCGAGCTCATCGCGCTGGCGTACGGGTATGAGCCGTCTGAGATGGGGCTGGACATGCACCGCGTGTCGGTTCGGCCGTTCCTCGACAAGTGGGGCGTCGCCCAGGGCGACAAGGCGGCCGTGTCCAAGGAGTTCGATGTCGCGCTGCTCGGCAAGTGCTACGCCTGCCAGGCGTGCAAGGACGACTGCCCGGTCTGCAAGATCGACCCGACCTTCCAGCCCACCGAGATGATCGGCCGGCTGCTGCGGGGCGAGATGGACGGGGTGGTCTCTGAGGGCGCCGCGTTCAAGTGCTTGGAGTGCTTCACCTGCCAGGAGCTGTGTCACAGCCACATCGGCATGGCGGAGACGTTCCGCAAGCTCAAGGAGGTCGCGCTGGCAGGCGAGGGCGGGCCCGACTCGGTGCGCCAGGCATACGCGACCTTCCTGAAGACGGGCACGCTGGGCGCCCCGCGCGAGAGCGCGCGGGCGAAGCTCGGCATGGGGCCTCTGCCCGCGAGCGGCGGCGACGTCATCGCGCGGCTGATGGCCGAGGAGAGCGCCGGGGACACCGGCGCTGCGGGCGTCGAGCCGGTCGGCGCCGGGTGCGAGGAGTGAGCGACATGACCTACGACATCGACAGCTGGCGTGGGTTCGACCCGACGCGCTACCGCGAGGAGTCGCCGTTCAAGATCCACGGCGGCTGCGGGCTGATGGGCATCTGCGACGAGTCCGGCTCGCTGATGAGCGGCGAGACCGCCATCCGCGCGATGGCGATCCAGCACGACCGCGGCAACGGGCTCGGGGGCGGCTTCGCCGGCTACGGCATCTACCCCGAGTTCGCCGACCACTTCTGCTTCCACATGATGTACCACGACGCCGAGGCCAAGGCGCGCGCCGAGGAGGTCTTCGCCGGACGCTTCCTCGTCGACATCGCCGAGCCGATGCCGACGCGGGCAACCCCGGGCATCGGCGAGCCGCCGCTGCTGTGGCGCTACTTCCTCAAGCCCGACCCGGGCAAGCTCGAGGAGTCCGGCATGAGCGCCGAGGATTTCGTCGTCCACGCGGTCATGCTCATCAACGGCACCGTCGACGGCGCGTTCGTGGCGTCCTCGGGCAAGAACATGGGCGCGTTCAAGGGCGTCGGCTATCCCGAACAGATCGCGCACTTCTATCGCCTCGAGGAGTACGAGGGTCACACCTGGGTCGGCCACAACCGCTTCCCGACGAACACGCCGGGCTGGTGGGGCGGCGCGCACCCGTTCACGCTGCTCGACTGGTCGATCGTGCACAACGGCGAGATCTCGAGCTATGGCATCAACAGCCGTTACCTCGAGCAGTTCGGCTACAGGTGCACGCTCGGCACCGACACCGAGGTCGCCGCGTACCTCTTCGACCTCATGCTGCGCCGCCACAAGCTGCCGATCTCGCTGGCGTGCAAAGCGCTCGCGAGCCCGCTGTGGTCCGAGATCGACCGCATGCCGGCCGCCGAGGCCGAGGTCATGCGCTCACTGCGCGCGGTCTACGGCCCCGCGATGCTCAACGGTCCCTTCGCCATCGTGCTCGGCTTCAACGGCGGCATGGTGGCGCTCAACGACCGCATCAAGCTGCGCCCGCTCGTCGCGGCGCGCACCGGCTCCGTGATCATGGTCGCCTCCGAGGAGTCCGCGATCCGCAGCGTCATGGCCGAGCCGGACCGCGTCTGGGCGCCCAAGGCCGGCGAGCCGGTCATCGCGCGCGTGGCGGGCATGGACTGGCCGATCCACGGCGACCTGCACCTGTCGGCGTCCGAGATCTCATGCGCCGTGACCGCGGGCGCCGAACCCTGCGAGACGGTGGAGGTGGGCTGAAACCATGCCGCAGACACTCATCCAGCCCGAGTTCCGGGTCAAGATCGACTACGACAAGTGCCACAAGTGCGGCCGCTGCGTGCAGCAGTGCGGGTGGGGTGCGTACGCGTTCAACGAGCGCCCGCTGCCCGACGACAGCAAGTGCCGTGCGTGCCACCGCTGCGTGACGTACTGCCCGGCGCACTGCATCACGATCGAGAAGAACCCGCTCGCGTACCGTGACAACGACAACTGGTCCGCGGCGCTGCGCAAGAACGTCTGGAAGCAGGCCGAGACCGGCGGCGTGCTGCTCACCGGCATGGGCAACGACAAGCCCTACCTGCGCATCTTCGACCACCTCGTGCTCGACGCGTGCCAGGTGACGAACCCGTCCATCGACCCGCTGCGCGAGCCGATGGAGCTGCGCACCTACGTCGGCCGCAAGCCCGACTCGGTCGAGGTCGAGCCGGACGGCGAGGGTGGCTTCCGCCTCGCGCCCGGTGCGGGCATGACGAACAACATCATGCTCGAGACGCCGATCATCTTCTCGCCGATGTCGTACGGCTCGGTGTCGCTGAACGTCCACAAGTCGCTGGCGATGGCGGCCACGCGGCTCGGCACGCTCATGAACACCGGCGAGGGCGGCCTGCACGCCGACCTGTACCCGTACGCGGACCACGTCATCGTCCAGGTCGCGTCGGGGCGCTTCGGCGTCGACCCCGAGTACCTCAACCGCGGCGCGGCGATCGAGATCAAGATCGGGCAGGGCGCCAAGCCGGGCATCGGCGGGCACCTGCCGGGCGAGAAGATCAACCGCGAGGTCTCCTCCACCCGCATGATCCCGCAGGGCACGGACGCCATCTCGCCCGCCCCACACCACGACATCTACTCGATCGAGGACCTGCGCCAGCTGATCTACTCGCTCAAGGAGGCGAGCGGCTACAAGCCGGTCGGCGTGAAGATCGCCGCCGTGCACAACGTCGCGGCGATCGCGAGCGGCATCGTGCGCGCGGGCGCCGACTACGTCTACCTCGACGGCTTCAAGGGAGGCACGGGCGCGGCGCCGCAGGTGATCCGCGACCACATCGGCATACCGGTCGAGATCGCCATCGCGGCCGTCGACCAGCGCCTGCGCGATGAGGGCATCCGCAACAACGCGTCGATCGTCGCCGCGGGCTCGATCCGCTCTTCCGCGGACGCCGCCAAGGCCATCGCGCTCGGTGCCGACGTGGTCGCGATCGGCTCGGCGACGCTGATGGCGCTCGGCTGCCACCTGTGCCAGGGGTGCCACACGGGCTGTTGCTCGTGGGGTCTGACCACACAGAAGCCCGAGCTCACCCGGCGCGTCGACCCCGAGTGGGGCGCCGAGCGGCTCGTCAACCTCGTGCACGCGTGGAGCCACGAGCTGCAGGAGATCCTCGGCGCGCTGGGCGTCAACGCCGTCGAGTCGCTGCGCGGCTCGCGCGAGCGGCTGCGCGCGATCGGCCTCGACGAGCAGACCTGCCGGATCCTGGGCGTCAAGCCCGCCGGGATGTAGGGGAGGCCACGATGGGACCCACACGCGAGATGGACCTGACCGCTCCGTTCGAGGGCTACCTCAAGGTCGCGCCGAAGGTCACGGTCAAGGGCGACACCGCCACGATCGAGGCGCGCGACGTGTACTACAAGGAGATGAACGAGGCGGTCCGCGCGGCCGTGGGATCCGGCGCGAAGAGCGTCGTCATCCGCGACGTCAACGGCCAGCGGTACATCGGGACCGGCATCAAGGCCCCCGGCGTGCGCATCGAGGTCCACGGCACGCCCGGCAACGACCTCGCGATGTTCATGGACGGCCCGGTCGTCGAGGTGTTCGGCAACGCGCAGGACGGCGTCGGCAACACGATGAACGCCGGCAAGGTGATCGTCCACGGCGACGCCGGCGACGTGCTCGGCTACGGCATGCGCGGCGGCCGCGTGTTCGTGCGCGGCGACGTCGGCTATCGCGTCGGCATCCACATGAAGGCGTACGAGGGCAACGTGCCGGTCATGGTGTGCGGCGGCAAGGCCCGCGACTTCTTCGGCGAGTACATGGCCGGCGGCCTGCTCGTGCTGCTCGGGATGTTCGGCGGGCAGGAGGGGCCGCTAGTCGGCGGCTACTGCGGGGCCGGCATGCACGGCGGCACGATCTACCTGCGCGGCGAGGTGGAGTCGTGGCAGGTGGGCAAGGAGTGCGGCATCTTCACCGCCACCGACGAGGACCTGGCGGAGCTCACGCCCGTCCTCGAGGAGTACTGCGCGGACCTTGACGTGGACATCGCCGAGGTGCTCTCGGCGCCGTTCACGAAGCTGGTGCCGGTCTCGCACCGGCCGTACGGCAAGTTGTACGCGTACTGAGGCGGCCCCCCACCCTGTCGCCTCTGTAGCGCGAGCCGGCGGGCGTCTCCGGATGACGGGGGCGCCCGCCGCGTCGCGTCCGGAAGCCCGGCCGACGGCGGGGTCCGCGTGCCCTACAGCTTGATGTAGACCCGCTTGCGGTCGAGCGCCCACGCGACCGCCATCCACAGCGCGCACTGGGCCGCCGACAGCGCGAGCGACGCGCCGGCCCCGCCGAGTGCCGGCTCGAGGATCCGCCCGAGCGCCTCGATGCCGTGGAACCGGCCCGCCTCGGCGGTGAAGGGCAGGTAACGCAGGCCGACGATGAGCACGTTGCTCGCGATGTACAGTGCGAGCGCGTTGCGGCCGGTCGGCACGAGCCAGCCGAGCAGCTTCGTGCGCCCGGGCGCGTCGGCCGCGAGGTAGAACGCGAGGATCGCCACGCCGCACGCCGCGGAACTGACCAGCACGAACGTCGAGGTCCACAGGTACTTGTTGAGCGGCACCCACGGCGACAGCGCCAGCCCGGCGGCCAGCATCGCCGCGCAGCCGGCAGCAAGCGCCGGCAGCCGCTCGCCGCTGCGCGCGTCGCCCGCCAGCAGCTTGCCGAACGCGAGCCCGAGCAGCATCTGCGCCGCGGACGACAGCACGCCGAGCAGGCCTTCCGGGTCGAAGCCGCTGCCCTTGTACGTGTGAGCGACGCCGAGCAGCCCGCGGTCGAGCCACCCGGCGATCGTGGCGTGCTTGGCCACGGCGATGGTCTCGGGCGTGGAAGCCGCGGCGACCCATCCGCCCGGCGTCACGCTTCCGGCGGGCACCCACAGGAGCAGCGCGGTGTGCACGGCCAGCATCGCGAGCGCGGTCGCCACGAGCGTGCGCGGGCGCAGCCGCAGGAGCGGCCAGGCCACCAGCGTGGCCAGCGCGATGCGCTGCAGCACACCCATGTACCGCAGCGGCAGGCCGTACTTCGCCCAGTTCAGCGCCAGCCCGAGTGCGAACAGCAGCGCGATGCGCCGCAGCAGCGTCGGCGCCGCCTTGCGCATCTCGGCCCACGACGTGAGCCCGCGCGTCGAGAACGCCATCGAGACGCCCGCGATGAAGATGAAGGCGGGGAACACCGAGTCCGGCAGCTTGAAGCCGTGCCAGTGCGGGTGCACGAGGAACGCGAACGGCCCGGCCGCCAGCGCGGTCGCGTTCGCGGTGTGGTCCATGAAGATCATGAGCAGCACAGTCAGGCCGCGCACGGCGTCGATCGACACCAGGCGTCCCGGCTTGCTCGTCTGGGCCTTCGCGGTCACGGCGCCCCTGTCGCTCGCACTGCCCCCGCGAGGGGAGGATTGCGTCATCATACATGGTGCTCGCAGCCTCCACCGCCACGGGAGGGCCATGCCCGTCGTCAGCCGCAAGCGTGCCCTCGCCGCCGTCGCCGTGATCGGCGGAGCGGTGACGGCCGCCCTCGCGGCGTACGCGGCGTGGCGCGCGCCGATCGCGCCGCCGCTCGCGCCGGGCACCGCCATCGTTGTCAGCCCGCACCCGGACGACGAGACCTACGCGATGGGCCAGACGATCGCCGCGAACGTGCGCGAGGGGCGTCGCGTGATCGGCGTGCTGTGCACCGACGGTGAGGCGTCCCAGTACGCGACCGCGTGGGCGCAGGGGCCGGCAGGAGCGGACGTCGACGGCGACGGCGACCGCGACCGGTGGGACTTCGGGCTCGCGCGCCGAGGCGAGTACCGCGACGCGATGGGCGCGCTCGGCGTCACCGAGCTGCGCTTCCTCGGCCGAGCGCAGTCGCACGGGGCGACCGGCATGCCGGACAGGGGCGTGACGGCGGCCGCGGTCGCTGCCGCGCTCGAGGGCGTCGCCGCGCCGCAGGGGGCGGTCGGGTACCTCGCGCCCGCGGCGTACGGCGGCGGCGGGTCGCTGGCGAGCCTGCGCGGAGACTCTCAGCAGCGCCCGGACCACGACGCCGTGCACGACGGGGTCGTGCAGGTCACCCGGTCGGATACGGACCGCGCGTGGTTCTTCGGCGTCTACGTCTACGGCTCGCGGGCCTCGCGGCGGGTCGCGCCGCGGTTCGTGTGCGGCACGGACGCGGACGTGGCCGCAAAACGGCGTGCGATGGACGCATACGCCGACCTCGGCGCTCTGAGCACCAAGGAGATCTTCGCGGGAGCGTCGGCAGACACCCGCGAGTACCTCTACGAGACGCTGCCGTAGCGCCCTGCGCGGCGCCTCCGCAACGGGGTATCTATCGCGTAACAGCCCCGAAACACGCGCGCCTCTAGACTGCACTCATCAAGGGTCGGGAAGGGCCGCGTCGCGCCTCCTTTGCGACCGGGCCGATGAGTCGAGGAGGTTGTTGAGCATGGCACCGAGGTTCGACAAGCAGTACGTGATCAAGACGGTGGAGGAGCGGGGCATCAAGTTCGTCCGCTTCTGGTTCACCGACGTGCTCGGCGTCCTGAAGTCGTTCGCCGTCACGGACTCGGAGCTCGAAGGCGCCTTCGAGGAGGGCATGGGCTTCGACGGCAGCTCGATCGACGGCTTCACCCGCATCCAGGAGTCGGACATGGTCGCGTTCCCGGATGCCTCCACGTTCCAGGTCATCCCGTGGCGTCCCGAGGAGCAGGGCGTCGCACGCCTGTTCACCGACATCACGAAGCCCAGCGGCGAGCCGTTCGAGGGCTGCCCCCGTCACGCGCTGAAGCGGATGCTCAAGAAGGCCGCGGACATGGGTTACACGATGTACGTCGGTCCCGAACTCGAGTTCTTCTACTTCGCCGACGACCAGGGCACCGAGGTCCTCGACCAGGGCGGCTACTTCGACCTGACCCCGCTCGACATCGCCAGCGACCTGCGCCGCGACACGGTGCTCACGCTGGAGAAGATGGGCATCCCGGTCGAGTACTCGCACCATGAGGTCGCTCCTTCGCAGCACGAGATCGACCTGCGCTACGCGGACGCCCTCACGATGGCGGACAACGTCATGACCTACCGTCTGGTGGTCAAGGAGATCGCGTACGCCAACGGCGTGTACGCGACGTTCATGCCGAAGCCCATCCAGGGTCAGAACGGCTCCGGCATGCACACGCACCAGTCGCTGTTCACCAAGGACGGCAACGCGTTCTTCGACGCGAGCCAGCCCGGCCACCTGAGCAAGATCTGCCGCCACTACATCGCCGGTCTGCTCAAGTACGCGCCCGAGTTCTGCGCGGTGACCAACCCGCTCGTCAACTCGTACAAGCGCCTGGTCCCCGGCTACGAGGCCCCGACCTACGTCTCGTGGGCGCAGGCCAACCGCTCGGCGATGGTGCGCGTGCCGCTCTACAAGCCCGGCAAGGAGGCCGCGACCCGCATCGAGCTCCGCTCGCCGGACCCCTCGTGCAACCCGTACCTGGCGTTCGCCGTCATGCTCGGCGCCGGCCTGAAGGGCATCGAGGAGCAGCTGGAGCTCATGCCCGAGGCCACCAACGACATCTTCGAGATGTCCCAAGACGAGCTCGACGCGGCGGGGATCAAGACCCTGCCCAAGAACCTCGGCGAGGCCATCGAGTTGTTCGAGCACTCCGAGGCGATGAAGGAGATCCTCGGCGAGCACATCCACAGCTTCTACGTCGAGAACAAGAAGGCCGAGTGGGCCGACTACATCAAGCACGTGACCGCGTGGGAGATGGACCGGTACCTGAGCGTCATCTAGCATGACTCACCGATAGGCACGGCAACGGCGCCGGGCGAGGGCTCTCCTCGTCCGGCGCTGTCCGTACCGGGCGCCGGAGGCGTAGCATCGTGCACGTGAAGAGCGTCCACATCGCGTCCGACGACGCACACACCCGTGCCTGGGTGCGCGAGGCGGTCACCGGGCTCGACTTGCGCGTGTCTGAGGGCGGCAGCGCCGACCTCGTGTCCGCGCTCGCGAGCGGGGGGGTCGACCTCGCCGTGGTCGACGGCGGGCACGCTCCCGAGGCGCTGCTGCAGAAGGTCGAGCGCGCCGCGGCCGACGGCGCCGAGGTCTCCGCGCTCGCGATCGTGGAGCCCGACGCGCTCGGCTCGCTGCGCCTGCCGGTGCGCCTGCCGTGCGACTTCCTCGTGCGCGGCGCGTCCGCCGAGGAACTGTCCGCCCGCGTGCGCGCGCTGCTGTGGCCCGGCGAGGAGGCGACCGACGCCGACATCGTGCGCGTCGGCGACCTCACGCTGAACCTCGCCACCTACCAAGCGACCATCGCCGCGACGCCGGTCGACTTCACGTACCTCGAGTACGCGCTCTTCGCGTTCCTCGTCACGCATCCGAACCGCACCTACGGGCGCGAGACGCTGCTGCGCCGGGTGTGGGGGACCGAGTACTACGGCGGCTCGCGCACGGTCGACGTGCACGTGCGGCGCATCCGCGCGAAGCTCGGGCCGGAGCTGGCGGGACGGCTCGAGACGGTGCGCAACGTCGGCTACCTCTGGAA
>VAUM01000021.1 GCA_005774595.1 Actinomycetota bacterium | reverse complement strand
AAGAGCCAGGCCTCGCCGCCCTCGCCGGACGCGGTGCCGCCCGCGCCCTTCGTCAGCGCGGCGAGTCCCTCGGGCTCCTCGAAGCCGGTCGGCGGAGCGATCCCGGTGACGGCCTCGAACTTCTCGAACTGCGGCGCGGGGGCCTCGGCGAACGCGATCTCGGACAGGTACGTCTCGTCGCGCTCGTTCGTGCCCTTGTACACGTCGAGGATCGTGACCTTGGCCGACGTTGCCGACGCGTTCGCGTCGAACACCTGCAGGCCCATCTCGTCGGCGAGCGTGATCTCCTGCGACGAGCCGTCCGAGTAGTCGATCTTCAGGCGCTTGGGGCGGTTGTACTTCGCGTAGAGGTCGGCGCGCTTCTGGTAGCCGCCGAGCACGCGGATCTGCTTCACCGCGCGTGTCTCGCCGAACGGGACCTGCAGCCACTGGCCGATGCCGGGGCCGTCGACGGCCTCGGCCCACGCGTCGCCGGGGTTGCCGTTCGCCGCGTTGTACGGCACGTACTCGAAGTCGCCGAGCTTCAGGTAGGTCGACGCCTTCGTCTCCTCCCACGGGTCGAAGTCCTCGCGCCATGCCGAGCTGCGCGCGAACGCGATCTCGGGGTCGTGCGCGCGCGTCGGCTCGTAGTCGGTGTAGGTCCACTGGTAGACGTTCGGCTCGGGCTTCGTGAACGCGAGCAGGTTCTTCGCGCGCTCCGCGCCCATCCACTCGCGCGACCCGTTCACCCAGTTCTTCGTGACCTGCTCGACGCCGAAGCCGTCGAAGTCGTCGGCGAGGGTGTAGCGGATGACGGACTTCCCGATGGTGCCGGCCCAGCCCGCGCCGGTGTGCACGAAGTACGGGTAGTACCCCATCCCGATCGACTCCGGCGCCACGCCCGCGGGGATCGCGACGCCGGCGAGCTGGTCGGGCACCCCGACCGACACGTCCGGCGAGCCCACGTAGCTCACCGTGATCATCGAGTCGCCCGGCGGGAAGGTGGCGGTGTGGGTGAACCAGATGACGTCCCACGTGTCGTCGCCCTCGCCGTCGGTGCCCTTCTCTTGCGCGACCGCGAGCTCACGGCCGTTCAGCCACGCGCGGAAGCCGCCCGGCGCTTCGCCGTTGTTGTCGTACTCGGTGTTCTCGAAGTCGGGGAAGGGGAAGCCGAGCTTGACGGTCTTGGGCTCGGACGCCTCGTTCACGAACTTGAAGTCGATGCGGTAGAGCGCAACACCGTCCATGCAGATGATCTGCACGGCCTCCGAGTCCATCCGCACGTCGGCGTTGCCGATGGGCCTGACCGTGCCGCCCTGCGTGCCGACCGCGCCGTCGTTGGCGAGCGCCGCCGGCGCCGCGACCGCCAGGGCCAGGCAGCAGGCGAGCAGTGCGAGGGTCGTGCGCTTCATCGCTGGGCTCCTCCCCGACAAGGTCTCCTCGGCGATAGTATGCGCACATCGGGGCGCCGTGCGAGCGTGACCGCTCGGGTATGATGGCGTGGGCGCATAGAGATGCGCCGGGAATGCATACTCATGCGGGCCGAGGCGCACCGCGCCCACCCGCCGACCGCGAAGGAGCGCGCGTGGCGCCGTACGAGGACATCCGGGTGACCGGCCACCTCATCGACTCGCAGATCGTCTCGCGGATCATGGACGACATCGTGGCGCTGGACGGCGAGTTCGAGACGCTGACCTTCCAGGTCGGCCGCACGAACGAGGACCCGTCGGTGGCGGTCCTGCGCGTGAAGGGCCGCGACGCGGAGCACCTCGCGCAGGTGCTCGACGCCATCCGCGAACACGGCGCGGTGCCGTTGCACGACACGGACGTCGAGCTGGCGCCGGCGCCGGCCGACGGCGTGTTCCCCGCGTGCTTCTACTCCACGACGAACCTCGTCACGCACCTGCGCGTGGGCGGCGAGTGGTTGCCCGTCGCGAATCCCGAGATGGACTGCGCGGTGCGCGTCGACCCGGTCGCCGGCACTGCCGAGACGGTGGCGCTCTCGGAGGTGCGCGCCGGCGACCTGCTCGTCGTCGGGCACGGCGGCGTGCGCGTCACGCCGCTCGAGCGGCCGCGTGACCAGCAGGCGTTCGAGTTCATGGCGTCCGAGGTGTCGTCAGAGAAGCCGAAGGCGCAGGTCGTGCGCATGGTGGCGGCGCTGCTGCGCGAGACGAGGGAGTGCGGGCGGGCCATCATCGCGGTGGTCGGGCCGGCGGTGGTGCACACGGGCGCGGCGGGCGAGCTCGCGCGGCTCGTGCGCGCGGGCTACGTGAGCGTGCTGTTCGGCGGGAACGCGGTGGCGGTGCACGACATCGAGTCGGCGCTGTACGGGACGTCGCTCGGCGTGCGGCTCGACGAGGGCGTGCCCGTGCCCGGCGGGCACGAGCACCACCTGCGCGCGATCAACACGGTGCGCGCGGCGGGCGGGATCGCGGCCGCAGTCGAGCAGGGCGTGCTGACCGAAGGCCTCATGCACACGCTCGTCACCACCGGCACGCCGTTCGTGCTCGCCGGCTCCATCCGCGACGACGGTCCGCTACCCGATGTCATCACCGACGCGCTCGAGGCCCAGCGTGCGATGCGCGGGTGGTGTCGCGACGCCGGCGCGTGCCTGATGCTCTCGACGATGCTGCACTCGATCGCGACCGGCAACATGCTGCCCGCGGCGACGACCACGGTGTGCGTCGACATCAACCCGGCCGTGGTCACCAAACTCGCGGACCGCGGCTCGTTCCAGACGATCGGGGTCGTGACCGACGTCGGGCTGTTCCTGCAGATGCTCGCCGACGAGCTGGAGTGCTGACCGGCGCGCTACGCCTACGCCGTCACCCTCGTGCCCGCATGTCCGCGCAGCGCCTCGGTGAGGTTCTCGGCGCGGCAGATGACCGCCGTCTCGCCGCCGTGGCGCACGAAGTCGCACGCGGCCTCGACCTTCGGCGCGATGGAGCCTGCGTGGAACTCCCCGCGCGCGAGGTGCTCGCACAGCTCGCCGCAGTGCACGTGCCCGAGCGCGCGGGCGCCGGGCTGCCCGTAGCCGAGGTAGACCGCGTCCTCCTCCATGAGGATGGCGAGCACGGAGGCGCCGGTCTGCAACGCGAGCAGCGACGACGTGCGGTCCTTGTCGATGACCGCGTCGATGCCCGTGAGCGTGCCGTCGGCGTCCTCGACCACCGGGACGCCGCCGCCGCCGGCCGCGATCACGATGTCGCCGTGCTCGGTCACCCGCGTGATGACGGGCGCCTCGACGACGCGCAGCGGCTTGGGCGAGGGCACCACGCGGCGCCAGGTGTCCGCCTCGCCGGTCTCGGCGAAGACCCACGACGGCTCCTCGGCGGCCACGGCGTCCTTCTCGGCCGGCGAGTAGAACGGGCCGATGGGCTTGTCCGGCCGCGCGAAGGCCGGGTCGAGCGGGTCGACCACGACCTGCGTGACGATGGTGACCACGGCGCGGGCGATGCGCTGCGCGCGCAGGCGGTTGTGCAGCGCCATCTGCAGCATGAGCCCGATGCCGCCCTCGGAGTCGGCGTCGTCGATGTAGAGCGGCATCGGCGGCACGCTCGCCCGCGCGGCCTCGTTGCGCAGCACGATGTTGCCGACGACCGGCCCGTTCCCGTGCGTGATGACGAGGCGGTGGCCGGCCGCGGCGAGGTCGGCGACGTGGCGCATGACCGCGTCGGCGTGCAGGTACTGCTCTTCGACCGTCCCCCGGTCGCCGCGCCGCAGCAGCGCATTGCCGCCGAGTGCGACGACCATGCGCGTCGGCTCCCCGGTCAGATGTGGCGCTCCGGCCATGCCCGCGCCTCACTCCCCGCCGACGTACTCCGAGGCCAGCCAGCCGTTCACGACCGAGCGCAGCGTCGGCTCGCCTGCGTCGGTCACTTCGTAGCGTACCCGCACGGCGGGCTGGTCGATGCGGATCACGTGCGACAGGTCGATCGGCGTGGCGACCACCACCACGTCGCACGGCGTGTCGGCGATGGTGCGCTCGAGGTCGGCGAGCTGCTCGGGCGAGTAGCCGATGGCGGGCAGGACCTTGGTCAGGTGGCCGTAGCGAGCGAACGCCTCGGCGATCGACCTGTGCGCGTGCGGGCGCGGGTCCACGAGCGTCGCCCCGTGCTCGCGCGCGGCCAGCACGCCGGCGCCGAAGCCCATGCCGCCGTGCGTGACGGTCGGCCCGTCCTCGATCACGAGGGCGCGCTTGCCCGCCAGCGCCGAGGGGTCGACCGCGAGCCGCACGCGCGACTCGGTGCGCACCACGGTGGCGCGCGGGTTCCACTGCGTGGCCTCGGCGATGAGCCCGTCGACGGCGCCGGCGGGCGCGCTGTCGGTCTTGTTGACGACGAGCACGTTCGCGCGCAGGAAGTTGGTCTCGCCGGGGTGGTACTCGCGCTCGTGACCCGCACGGTGCGGGTCGAGCACCACGATCTCGAGGTCGGGCTTGATGAACGGCGAGTCGTTGTTGCCGCCATCCCACAGCACCACCGACGCCTCGGCCTCGGCGGCGCGCAGGATGGCTCGGTAGTCCACCCCGGCGTACACGACGATGCCCTGCTCGACGAAGTGCTCGTACTCCTCGCGCTCCTCGACCGTCAGCTTCGCGGCGTCGAGATCGTCGATGGTGGCGAACCGCTCCACGCGCGACGCGAGCAAGTCGCGGTAGGGCATCGGGTGGCGCAGCACGACCGGCGTCAGGCCGCGCTCGGCGAGCATGCGGCAGACGTACTCGGTCACACTCGACTTGCCGGCGCCGGTGCGCACCGCGCACACCGAGATGACCGGCACGTTCGCGCGCAGCATCACCGACTCGGGCCCGAGCAGGACGAAGTCGGCGCCCTCGGCGTTGACGAGCGACGCGATGTGCATCACGTGCGTGTGGCTGACGTCCGAGTAGGCGAAGACGACCTGGCCGACGTCGTGCCTGCGTACCCAGTCGACGAGGTCCGTCTCCGGCACGATCGGGATGCCGTGCGGGTAGAGCGGGCCGGCCAACTCGGCCGGGAAGACGCGGCAGTCGATGCCGGGGATCTGCGTTGCGGTGAACGCCACCACGTCGACCGAGTCGTCGTCGCGGTAGCGCACGAGGAAGTCGTGGAAGTCGCGCCCCGCCGCCCCCATGATGATCGTTCGTATCCGCTCCACGCGACCTCCTCACGCCGAGGCTATGCAGCCCGCTGTCCCAAGTATGCCGCAAGTCGGTGAACGGCATGCACACGGCCGTCGCATGGCACGCGCCTCGCTCAGTCGTCCGTACGCGGAAGGGAGGTCGGCGGCCGCGGTGTTCGGCATCATCGGCATCCCGGGGGCGGCGGCTGCCAGGCCGAGGCCCCCCATCGACTCCGACGCGCACGGGCGCCTTGCGACGGCCACATTCTCGCTCGGTTGATTCTGGGGTCCGGACGCCCGGTTCGGGCTGATCGACGGGGTCGTGCGCACGAGGGTCGGCTACGCCGGCGGCACCACGCCGTCGCCCAGGTACCACCACCTCGGGGATCACACCGAGACGCTCCAGGTCGACTTCGATCCCGACGTCATCGACTACGAGATCCTGCTCGTGGAGTTCTGGACGCAGCACGACCCGACCGCTCCGGTCTGGTCGAGGCAGTATGCGAGCGCGATCTGGACGACGGACGAGGCGCAGGACGCAGCCGCCAGAGCGTCCCGGGACCGGCTCGAGCGCACGCTCGACAGGCCGGCTCTCACCGAGATCCGCCGCCTCGACCGCTTCTATGCGGCCGAGGCGCACCACCAGAAGTACCGGCTACGCTCCGACGGTCTGCTCTTCGCGGAGTTCCGCGTGATGTTCCCGGACGACGACGCGCTGCGGGACTCGACCGCCGCCGCGCGCGTGAACGGGTTCGTGAGCGGCGACGGCGCGCTCGCCGACCTGGTCGCCGAGGTCGACTCGTACGGCCTGAGCGCCGGTGCGCGCGAACGCCTGCTCGGCATGGTCGAGGCGCGCGCCCGCCGTCCCCGGGGTGCGCAGCGGCCGTAGGGGTACCATCGCCCCATGACCGGCCGCGTCACGCATACCGACGCCGAGTGGCTCGAGCTGCTCGGGCCAGAGCGCTACCGCCTCATGCGCGAGGCCGGCACCGAGGCGCCCGGAGCCGGCTGCTACCTCGGTCACCGTGAGCCCGGCGTGTACCGGTGCGCCGCGTGCGGCAACGCGTTGTTCGGGGCGGATGCGAAGTACGAGTCCGGCTCGGGCTGGCCGAGCTGGTGGCGGCCGGTCTCGCCCGACGCGATCGAGACGCGCACCGACACGAGCGGCGGGCGCGTGCGCACCGAGGTCGTCTGCGCGCGGTGCGGTTCGCACCTCGGGCACGTGTTCGACGACGGTCCGCCACCGACCGGCAAGCGGCATTGAATCAACTCCGGCGCGCTCGAGTTCGAGCCACGGTGCGAGGAGGGGGATGCGCGATGACACGTGACGAGGTGCTCGCGGCGCTCGGGGAGGCGCGCGGGGCGCTCAACGAGCGGCTGCATGCGATCCCGGAGGGCCGGCTCGAGTCGGCGCCGGCGGGACACGCGCACTCGCCGCGCGCGATCGTGGCGCACATCGCCGCCTACGACGACCTCGTTGTGCGCCGGCTGCGCGCTGCGCGCGCGGGCGAGGGCACGGAGTTCGTGCGCGACCGCGAGAGCTGGGAGCTCTTCAACGAGCAGGTCTGGGCGACCGCCGATTCGTTGCCCGCCGCCGAGACGATCGCGCGCGCGGACGCGACCTTCTCGGAACTCACGCGCGAGGTGTCCGTGCTCACGGACGAGGAGCTGGCGGGGCCGGTGGGCGTGACCGCCGCGATCGACCCGGCGTGGCTGCAGGACCGCACGCTCGCCGAGGTCATCGGCGTGGACTGCTTCGAGCACTACCCCATGCACCATGCCCTGCTGGAGGCCGCGGCGGCGGGGTAGACGCGTCCCAGCTTGTCGAGATTCGCTCAAGGGAGTATATTCGGCGCACACCGAATATGACTATTGGAGCGAAAATGAGACGCAACGAGGACATCGCGGGCGAACTCGCCAGACGACTGAACGAGACCACGCTGGCACCGTTCTGGGCTGAGGGACCCGAAGTCCGAGTGGGTTCCGAGAGCGCGTATTGGAGCATCCGGATCATTGACGCTGGAACCGGCCGACCCGATCGGGTGCGACAGGCCGTCGACCAAGCGAAGACCATTGCAGGCACCGTCGTAGCGGCGAGTCACTTCACCCCCGCCGGGCTCGAAGCGGTCAGGGATGCCGGCGTTGGCTACATGGACGACCGCTACCTCCACGTCACTCTCGAACAGCCCAAGCTCGCCGTTCACTTGGAGCGGGGCGAGGAACCCGTCTCAATCGCACGGGAGGGCAACGTCGTGCTCGCTGGCGCGGCGGGCGCGGTCGCGGTCGCGCTGCTGGAGGATCCCGAGCGCGTGTGGCGGGTGACGGAGATCGCCGATGCGATGCACGTCGCCCCTGCGACCGCGCACGGCGTGCTCGTGGGGCTTGAGGCGGAGGGCCTCGTTGAACGCGTGGGGCGCGGTCCGGCCACTCGCCGCAGAGTGCTCGATCCCGGGGCGCTGCTTGATCGCTATGCCGGCGACGCCGCGAACGACCGCAGGGTGATGGCGAGGGCGTTCGTCCTCGATGACGGCCCCCCCAGGACGCTGGCAGCGATGGATGACGGCCTGAAGGGGGGCAACATCATCTTCGCGTTCACGGGTGCGTGCGCGGCCGCGCTCATGGCCCCGCATGTGACGGCTGTTGCGAGATACGAGGTCTGGATCACGAGCGCACACACGATCGGCCATGTTCTCGCGAGTGCCGCCGCGGCTCCGGTCGAGCAGGGGGCGAACGTCACCTTCCTGCGCGGTCCCGGGGGTGTTCTTGCTTCCGCCAATCGAGATCATCATGTGCGGCTCGCCTCGAAGTTCAGGGTGTACGCGGACCTTCTGTGTGACCCGACTCGGGGCGAGGAGCAAGCCGAGTACCTCCGCGAGAGAGTGATCGGGTTCTGATGGACGCGGACCAGTACACCCAGGCTTCGACTGAGCGCTGCGAGAGGGTGCTTGGCACGCTGTTCAGGAGTGTCGGTGCACCGTGGGTGGATCGTCTCTGCCTTGTCGGCGGCCTGGCGCCACGCTACATCGTTCCGAGTTCGGGCTATCACCAGCCGCCTCACGTCGGGTCGACCGATGTCGATGTCGCACTGAGCGTCGCGGTGAGTGCCTCTGATGGCGCGTATCGGACGCTTGAGGGGAACCTCAAGCGGATCGGCTTCGACCGCGTCGGCGACTCGTCGTGGAGATGGCAAGTCGCTGTCGATGGGGAGCCGGTGGTGCTCGAACTGCTTGGCGAGGACGCGTCAGTTCCTGGGGGTCGGATCATCAGCCCCAAAGTGAAGCCGCCTGCGGGCACGGGCGGCGTCGGTCTCCTCAACGTGCTGGGCGCGGAACTCGCGTTCGCCGACAGGCTGAAGATCGAGCGCGAGTTCGTGATGCTCGATGGAGCGGCGAGCAAGGTGGTGTTCAACGTCGCCAACCTCGCACCGTTCGTGGCGATGAAGGCGGACGCGTACCTCGACCGGAGGAAGGCCAAGGACGCGTATGACCTCATCTACGTGCTCCGCTGGTGGGACGGCGGTCCTTCGGGCGCGGCCATGGCATTCCTCGCGAGCCCGGTCGCTGGGGATGCATTCGTCACGAGCGCTCTCGCGCGCATCACGCGTGACTTCGCCGACGCGGGGCGCGTCGGGCCAGTCGACTACGCGTCGCTCGCGCGTCCCTACGGCGCGCCGGATGAGATCGCGACTGCGTGCAACGAGGCTGTCGCGGTCTGGAGTGCGTTCGTCCGAGGCGTGACCGATGGCGTGACACTGTGAGCCCCAGCCTGCAGCTTGCGCTAGCCCCATGTCGGTGATCGGCGACCCGTCGCCTACGAGAACAGCCACGGCGCCGACAGCTGGGCCGCCAAGATGGGTGCTCCCGTCGCCACAACGGTGAGCATCGGGGTTGTCGCGGGCACCACGAACAACAGCCCTACGAGCCGATGCTGTGGGTCGACCCCACCAACAATGGCGGCCGCGACGCCCAGTGCGACTGCGGCCATTGCGGCGTATGCGCTGCTCAACGCACTCCCAGTCGTCGCGAGCACCGCGCAGCCCAACACGGACGACGCTCCGCAGCCGAGGAGGATCGGTGTGGATGCTTTGGCCATCTCGGTCTTGAAGTCCGCCCGTAGTCGCGAAGCGAAGTGCCAACTGATCAGGGCACCGAATCCCGCGGCGCCGTCCCGCCCGCGAGGGCCGTTCAAGGAGGGTGACGTCTCGTACCGCGACGACGCGCCGGATGGCGGCGGCGAGCGCGGCAGTTCGGGCGGGCCGTTCCGCAGCAGCGGGCGCAAGGACGACCTCATCGAGGCGTTCGGCAAGGCCGCGGTGCGCGCGGTGGGCAGCCAGTTCGGCCGTCAGGTCGCGCGCGGGATCCTCGGGACGATCGCGAAGGGCCTCGGGTAACGCCCGCGGTCGCGCCTCAGTGGCCGCCGCCGACCACGCCGCTGGTCGCCGGGCGCGCCAGGTGCAGGTAGAGGCGCTTGCCCTCGCCGTCGGTGACGTCGGTCGGGTAGACGCACACCTCGACGGGGCCGGCGACGCTCTCGGCCACGAGGCGCTCGACGCGGTTGCCGGTGCGCACCGCCTCGGTCAACGGGCAGTCCTCCGGCGGCTCGCCGTCGGCGTGCATGACCGAGGCGCAGCGCAGGCCGCAGTCGTGGAAGCGCGCGCCGGTGGCCTGGAAGAAGGCCCGGTTGCCGAGCATGACCTGGTGGTCCTCGTCCATCAGCATCGCGGGGTGCGGCATGCTGTCGAGCACGGACTGGACGCCGAGCAGCATGTAGCCGCTCGCGGTCGGCTGGGCGCCTTCCGGTTCGGGGAGGAGGCGCTGGAGCGTCTCGCGGATGTCGTCCGGGTCGAGCGGCTTGGCGACGAACGCGTCGACGCCGGCCATCGTGGCCGCCTCACGGATGCGGGGGTCGTCCTCGAACGCCATCATGACGATCGGCAGGTGCTCGAAGGCCGGCATGGCGCGCACCGCCTCGACGAGCTGGATGCCGTTGACGCGCTCCATGCCGAAGTCGGTGATCATCGCGTCGAACGGGTGCGCGCCGAGCGCGTCGAGTGCCGCCTCGGCGCAGTCGACCGCCTCGACCTCGTAGGCGCCCATGCCCTCCAGCGTGAAGGCCGCGATCGCGCGCATGGCGGGCGCGTCGTCGACGACGAGGACCTGGACGCGCTTGCTCGCTGCAGCCATCTCGACCCCCCAGTCGAAGTGAGTGCGTGGGTAGTACGTCCCCCCGGACCCGGGCGTACTGTCAGTATCGGCCGCAACTCCTAGGCGCATTAGCGCAGCCCGTCGCCTCGTGTCACCATGCGGTGCATGCGGCGCATCGCTCTCATCTCGGACATCCATGCGGACCTGCCGGCGCTCGACGCCGCTCTCGCGGACATCGCCCGCCTGAAGATCGCCGAGCGGTACTGCCTCGGCGACCTGGTCGGATACGGCCCGGATCCCTCGGGCGTGATCGCGCGGATGCGCGAGACCGGCATCCCGACGGTGCAGGGCAACTACGACGACGGCGTCGGCAACGAGCGCGGCTCGTGCGGCTGCCACTACACCACCGATGAGCAGCGCACTGCGGGGGCGGAGTCGTACGCGCGCACGGTCGCGGTGCTGGCGGCCGACGAGCGCGCGTGGCTCGCCGCCCTGCCGTGGGAGATCCGGCTCGAGCACGCCGGAGCGCGCGTCCTGCTCGTGCACGGCAGTCCGCGCAAGGTCAACGAGTACCTGCTGCCGGATCGGCCGGACTCGGTGCTGGCGCGCCTCGCACGCGACGCGAACGCGGACGCGGTGTGCGTCGGCCACGTGCACGTGCCGTACCACCGCTCGCCCGCGCCCGGTGTGCACTTCGTGTCGGCCGGGTCGGTCGGCAAGCCGGCCGGCGACGACCCGCGGCCGTGCTGGGTCGAGCTGCTCCTCGGCCAGCCGCGCGAGTTCGCCGAGCTCGACTCGGGTGACGAGGCGGTCGGGCCGGTCGGGCGCAGCCGGGCGCTGCTCGGCATCGTCGTCCACCGCGTGGGCTGACCCACCCGCCGTCCGTCGCGCCTGCCGCCCGTCCGTCGCGCGCCCGCAGGGCGCACCGCCGGGAGCACGCCGCGTAGCGCCTCGGCCCGCTACTCCATCACCTTCGTCGCCTCGGCCAGGTCCAGGCGGAAGATGCGGCGCACCGGCGGGATCTCCGAGAGCAGCAGTACGACGAGGTTGGCGCCGGTGATCCAAGCGACGCTCGTCGGGTAGATGACGACCTTGAACGAGTACGCCTCGGTCGAGAACGAGGAGAACATCGCCTTCGAGGCCTCGACGCCGAGCCAGACGCCCAGCGGCACGGCGGCCAGCGCGAGGAAGACGTTCTCGATGGTCACCATCGCGGCGAGCCGCCCGTTGTCCTCGCCGATCGTGCGCATGGTCGCGATCTCGCGCGTGCGCTCGTGGATGTTCGCGGTGAACGTGTTGTAGATGACCGCCGCGGCCATCGCGAAGCCGAATGCGAGCATGATGCCGCCGAACGTGTAGGTGAACTCGAGGTAGTAGTTCATCGTCTCGACGAAGTCGGCCTTGACCTGCACCTGGGTCGCGCCCGGCAGGTCGTACAGGTCGCGCCGGATCTCGTCGGCGCGCTGCGGGTCGACGTACAGGTAGATCACGTTGTAGGTGTACTTCCCGGTCCCCATCAGCTCGCGGCCCACGTCCGCGCTCGCGAAGACCGGCCCGCCGAGTGACTCGTCGGACAGCGCGCCGACCTCGTACGAAGCCACCTTGTCCGTGTACGGCGTCTCGACGCGCACCGTGTCGCCGACCCCGACCCCCAACTTGCGCGCCACGGACTCGGCCATCACGAGCCGCCCGGCCCGCAGGGCGTCGGCGGCATCGCCGCCTGCGGTCACGTCGAAGCCGTGGAAGCCGGCCGACGGCGTCATTGCGGTGATCATCCCGTCGCTGGTCTCGCCGTTCGCGCGCATCTCGGCGGGCACGAGCAGCGCCGGCTCGACGCCGCGGACGCCCTTCCAGGCCTCCACCTCGTTGACGCGCTCGGTGCCGAAGCGGTCCTCGAAGGCGGCCAGCACGTCCCAGCGCTCCGTCTGCGTGAACACCCGGTCGATGAGGAAGTCGAACGCGTCGAACATCGACCAGGTGGCGACGGTGAGCACCATGGAGAACGCGATGCCGACGATGGTGTAGAGCGTGCGCCTGCGGGCCCGGAACAGGTTTCGCAGAGGGATGCGGAAGGTGAACGACCGCGGCATCGCCCAGCCGAACAGGCGCTCCACGAGCGGGATGCGGCCGCCTCCCTTCACCGCGAGATTGGGATCCGAGTGCATCGCCTTGGCGGGCGGTATGCGCACGGCGGCCCATGCGGGCACGAACCCGGCCGCGACGCACGCCGCGGTGCTCATCAGCACGGCGTTGAGCATGACCTTCGGGTAGACGTGGACCGACATGAACGGGACGCCGAGCATGTCGACGTACAGCTGGACCTCGCCGCCTGCCGCCCACTGCCCGAGTGCGATGCCGAGCATCGAGCCCATCAGCGCGATGAGCACCGAGAACATCAGGTAGTGGCCGAGGACCTGGGCGTCGGTGTAGCCGAGCGCCTTCATGAGCCCGATCTCGCCGCGCTGGGACTGGACGAGCCGCGACAGCGCGATGAAGAGCGACAGCGACGAGATGAGCAGCACGAGTGGGGGCAGGAAGTCGGCCATGATGCGGTTCTGCTCGAGCTCGGAGGTCAGGCCGAAGTTCGATGGCTGGTCGGCGCGCTTCACCGAGTCGATGACGAAATACGGGTCGAGGATGCGCTCGACCTCGTCGATGGCGTCGTCGACGTCGGCTCCCGGCTCGAGGAGCACCGCGACGTCGTTGGCGGCCCCCACGCGGCCGAACATCCCGCCGACCAGCTCCTGATCCATGAAGAACACCGCGAAGTCGCCCGGCGTCGGGATCTCGCCGGCGGCGCGCAAGGGATAGAAGTACTCCGGGGTGGAGCCGATCCCGACCACCTTGATGGCGGTCTTTTGGCCGCCGGTGCGCAGGGTGAGCGTGTCGCCGACGCCGACCCCGGTCTCGCCGGCGAACTTCAGGTTGAGCACGGCCTCGCCCCGCGTGCCGGGCTCGGGCATCCTGCCGGCCTGGAGCGTGACGAGGTTCACCTCGGCGGGCCGGGACAGCGGGATGCCGACCACCCGGGCGGTCGGCTGGGTGTCGTTCGGCATGTCGAGCGCCGTGTCGACGAC
>VAUM01000020.1 GCA_005774595.1 Actinomycetota bacterium | reverse complement strand
GAGCCGAGCGAGGAGTTCGCGCACGCCGCGGCGCGCACGGCCGCCTGGCTCGAACGCGAGATGCGCCTCGACAACGGCGCGTTCGCCACGGCGCTGGCCGCCGAGTCCGGCGGCGTCGAGGGTGCCTCGTACACATGGACGCGCGCGGAGCTGGCCGAGTCGCTCGATGCGCACGACCTCGCGCTCGCGGAGTCGGCGCTCGGCGTCACCGGCGACGGCGCGCTGCCGGGCGGCGCGAACGTGCCCACCCGCCGTGCCGGGCGGACCGAAGACGCCGCGGCCGTCGACGCGCTGCTCGATCGCCTCGCCGGCCTGCGCGCGGCGAGGCCCCGGCACGAGCGCGACAAGGCCGCGATCGTCTCGCACAACGCGCTCGCGGCCCGGGGGCTCATCGAGGCCGGCGCGGCGTTCGGCGACGCGGCGATGACCGCGCGCGGCGTCGAGCTCGTGCGCCTGCTGATCGACGCGACCCGCGACGACGTCGTGCACGTCCTCGGCGACCCCGAGGTCTCAGGCGTCCGCCTCGCCGAGGACCACGCCCACCTGGCCGCAGCCGCGCTCACGGCATACGAGTCGGCCGGCGACGCGGTACTGCTCGCGGAGGCGCACAGGCTGCAGGCTGAGACCGAGGCGCGGTTCGTCGCCGACGGCGCCGTCTGGATGACCCCCGCGGACACCGACCTGCCGGTACGCCCGCGCGAGAGCAGCGACGACCCCCTGCCGTCGGGCGCCTCGACGTTCGTCGAGACCGCGGTCCGGCTCGCCGTGCTCGACGGCGACGAAGCCGCCGCCGAGCGGGCCGACGAACTGCTGCGCGGCTGGTGGGCCGCCGCCGACTACGCCCCGCAGTCGGCCGGGACGGCACTCGAGGTGATGACCGGGCGCGTGTGGGGGCCGTCGCGGTGAGGCGCGGGGCCGTCGCGCCACCCCCTCCCACCTGCGCGGATAGATCCTGGTAAGACCGCGCTGTCACCCTGCGCGTAGAACGGATGCACACCGGCCGGGAACGCCGGCTCCTGCCGGGGCACTTGACGCATCCGTTCGAGGGGGGACCCATGAAAGCGAAGCGCACATCCGCGCCTTGGCGCGCGCTGATCTCGGCGTGCGTCACGAGCGCCCTGCTGTCCGGGCTCGCGCCCGCGCCGGCGGCGGCGGAGACCGAGACCGGGCCGCCGGAGTTCGGCGTCATCTACACCGCCAACGCAGCCAACCATGGAGACGATCTCGACTGCTGGATCATCCACGACGCATTCTTGGCCGCCGGCTGGCAGCAGAACTTCTTCAAGACGTCGATGAGCGGCGCGCACTCGAACCACCCCGATCACACGACGTTCACGCACGGCCCGAACGACGACAACACCGGGGCGGCAGGGGACGCCGTCGACCTGCTCTACGTCTCCGGGCACGGCTGGGACCACGCCAAGTTGCCGATCTTCGATTCCACCAGCTCTCATGACGCGCTGCCGCCCGACTCGATCTCGCCCGACACCAACTGCACGAACGACTCCCCGTGGGAGGTCGGCGTGGGCTGGATCGAGCGCAACGTCGCCGCGCGGACCGGATACAACGAGTCGCGCTGGGACACCGACATCGAGTGGCTGATGCTCTGTGCGTGCGACCAGTTGAGCAACGCGCCCGCCGACACGTACCCGGTCCCGAACCCGACGAACTCGAGCGCGAAGACGTGGGCGCGCACGCTGCTCGGCGGTCCGAACCGGATGCACGGCATCCTCGGCTACGCCGGTACCGCACCGGGCACGGTGGACGATGAGATCGCGTACGACTTCGGCCGCCGGAGCCTTCAGCCGGGCACGGGCGCACAGACCGTCCTCGGCGCGTGGGAGCGCGCGAACGCGCCCTACTACAACTACGACTGGGCGGCCGTCGTGCACGACGCCAACGTCAAGGACTACCTCCCGCCGGCGGGGCCGATGACGCCCGACACCACGTACAACGGCTGGTTCGGCATCGACTACTACAGCCGCCGACTCGACGGCAGGATCCTCGACGGGCGCGGAGGAGCGGCCGAGACGCTCTCCGAGGCACCCGTCCGCGACGGCAGCTCGTGGCTCGCGCGCGCGATCGGCGCGGTGAGCGGCGCCGTCAGCGCCGCCCTCGGCACGCCGGAGGCGCACGCCGCGCAAGGTGCGCGTCGCATCGCCGGACGCGACCTCACGCTCGACGTGCCGGCGACGGTCCGTGCATGCGAGGCGCGCCTCGCGCCCCGCTGCGCGCGCATCGCGACCGCGACGCTCGAGTCCGTTCTGCCCGAGCGGTCGAGCAGGCCGGTACCCGTCCCCGCGAGCGGTGCGGGCATCCGGCCGGTCAGCGTCCGCAGGAGTGTCTCGACCAGCGAGGTCGTCACGGTGTGGAGCAACGGCCGCTCCGAGTACGACGCGGGCCGTCCCGTGGACGCCCGTCCCATGGGCCGCTCACGCGACGAGGCCGTCAGCGAGGCGACGGCGTTCCTCGCCGCGCACGGCGAACTACCCGCGAACGCCGTCGCCGGCGAGGTGCGCGCGGTGACCCGTACGCGCCTCGGACTCGAACAGGACGATGACGCCACGGAAACACTGCGTTACGAAGTCCACTTCGCCCAGCGTGACGGCGCAGCATTCATCGAAGGAGCAGACGCCGGGATCACGGTCGTCGTGGACCGCGAAGGGGTGGCCCGCGTGAGCAAGCGCTGGATCGAGCTGCTGGGCGAGACGGAGGCGGCGCAGACGCCGGTGACCGCCGACGCCGCGCTGCGCTCGGCCGCCGCGGACGCGCGCCGCGCCGTCGACGCGACGGGCCGTCACGACGTGCACGCCGTCGACGTCGTCTACCACCTGCCGGCTGCCACGTCGGGCGGCGGTGTCTCGCCGGCCTGGCGGATCGAACTCGAGGACGGCTCGTGCATGTTCGTCGACGCACAGAAGGGAAGCGTGATTGCCAGATGACACGGACCGGTACACGCAGCGGGATCGCAGCAGCGGTGCTCGTGACGCTGCTCGCAGGAGGGGCCGCGGGATGCGCCGCCCGGGGAAGCGCGCAGACGTCGACGCGCCTGGCGCCGGTGGCCGACCAGCCGGTCGGCGAGATCGCCGCGAGGTGCGCCCCGTACGAGTCGGAGCTGCTGGACGTCGAACGGATCGACCTGGTCGCCTACCGCGCGCTCGGACAGGACGAGCCGACCGAGACTGCGATCCTCGTGACGGCGACGTTCGCGGAGCCGGGGCCGGGCGCGTCCACGGGGTGGACGCTGTACACCCCCGACGGCGGCGACGCCGGCGGCGGCGAGGCGACCGTCGACGAGACGGGGCGCACCGAGATCCTGTGCAACGCGCTCTCGTACACCCCGGAGGCCGACGACCCCGGGCCGGGCACGTACCTGCTCAGTGCCTGCGGTCAGTCGGTCTACCTGGACCTGGAGCGCGGTCTGTGGTCCGAGACCGACGGCGGCGAGGGTGAACCCATCGGTGACCGCATCGCCGACGGCACGGTCTACCAGGAGATCTGGGACGGGCAGTCGGTCGTCTGGACGGTGCAGGACCGGTAGCCGCCCGCTCGTTCCCGGCGGCGCGGGCTCACCCGGGTCCGCGCCGCCGGAACAGCGGCAGGAGCAGCCACCACGCCAGCCGCACGCCCACCTCGAACGCGAGCAGTGCCACCAGCGAGGTGCCCGCGACCCACCAGGGGCCCTTGTGCACGGCGAAGCGGTCGATGATCGCCATCGCGAGCACCACCGAGCCGGCGAGCCCGACGTCCCACGCCAGGTTCCACGTGCGCACGAGCACACGCCGCACGCCGCGCGACAGGCCCCGGTCCTCGCCGTTCCCGCTCATTCGTACGCTATCGCATCGCGCACGCTGACGCGCGACGCCCGGAACGCGGGGACGAGGCTCGCGACCGCCGCGACCACGAGCACGATGCCGAGCCAGCCGAACACGCCCTCCCACGAGAACGCGAACGACAGCGGCATGCCTATCGCGCCCTGGAGCATCAGCACGAGCGCCCTGCTCATCGGCCACGCGAGCACCGCCCCGATCGTCCAGGCGAGCAGGCCGATCGTGACCCCCTCGGTCACGAAGATCCGCCTGATCCAGGCGTGCGAGCCGCCGATCGAGCGCATCACGCCGATCTCGCGCGTGCTCTCGATGACGTTGATGCTCATCGTGCCGGACAGCCCGATCACGCCCACGGACGCGAGCAGCGCCGCCATGATCACGAGGAACGCCACCAGCACTCCGAACTGGTTGTTGAGGTTGTCGCGCATCCCCTTCTGGGTGCGCACCGATCCCACGGCGTACCCCGCGTCCTCGAGCCGCTCCTCGAGCGCGGCGGCGGCCTCCTCCTGCCCGTCCCGCGTGTGCCGGTCCGTCTTCACGAGCAGCCGGTCGGCCGCCCCGGCGCGGCCCAGGATGCCCTCCAGGTAGCGGCGCTCCACGAACACCTTCGACCCCATCATCTGGCCGGTCACCACCCCGACGACCGTCCACTCACGCTCGTCGGCACCGATCTTCAGGCGCACCGTGTCCCCGACCCCGAGCCCGTCCTCCGCGCTCGTCACGTCCGTGTTCACCACCACGGCCTGCTCGTCGGCCGAGCTCAGCCAGCGGCCCTCCACCACGCGGGGCGTGACGAAGTCCGTCCCCGCCGGCACGCCGGAGACCTCGATGTCCTGGTTCTCCGAGCCGTCCTCGCGGACGAGCGCGGCGCCCTGCTCGACCCAGGACTCGACCCCGGTGATGCCGCCGGCCTCGACCGCGACCCGCGCAGCACCGAGCGCCTCGACAGGCTGGGGGAAGGCGACCTCGACGTCGTAGCGCCACCACGAGTCCAGGTCGTCGACGGTGCGTAGCAGCGACGCCCGCGTGCTCACCACCGCCATGACGACCGCCGAGGCCAGCCCGAGCGTCGTGAGCGTGAGCGCGAGCCGGCCCTTGCGCAGGAACGTGTTGCGCAGCGACAGCGCGATCGGACGCGGCAGCCCTCGCACCAGCCCGAGCGCCCGGTCCACGAGGCTATGCCCGAACGAGACGCCGGCCATGCCCGTCGCGTTGAGCGCCGACACCACCGACCGCCGCGCGCCGAGCAGGACGGGCACGAGTGCGGCGAGCACCGGCACGAGCATCCCGACGCCCACCTCGAGCGCGATCACCCAGCCGGGCGGCGTGTACGAGGTGATGCGGAAGTTGAGCAGCCCGGCCGCGAACTCGGTGAACCGGTGGCCCGCCCACCCGCCGGCGGGGATGCCGACGAGCACTGCCAGCGCGCCGTACACGGTCACCATCGTGAAGTACATGCGCGAGACCTGGCCGGCGCTGCCGCCGACCGCCTTCATGATGCCGACCTGCCGCACGTGCTGGACCATGATCGCCGAGACGGTGTTCACGACCAGGAAGCCGGAGAGCAGCAGCGACAGCACACCCAGCGCAAGGAGCAGCAGCGAGACGGCCTTGAAGATGTCGCCGAGGAAGTGGCTGCCCGGCTCGGGCACCGCCATCCGCGCCACGGTGATGCCCGCGGGCTCGAGCACCTCGTCGCGGACGGCGGCGGCCATCTCGGAGGCGCGCTCCCTCGTCAGCCCCGCGCCCCGGAACGAGACGAGCAGCATGTTGTAGCCGTCGGGCATCTCCAGCAGCTCGAGGTTCTCCGGGGTGGTGAACGCGGTCGTGGCGCCGATGAACCGCGACGGGACCGCGTTGAGGTCGTGAGCGAATCCGGCGACCCGCAGCGTCGCGCTCCCGCCCGAGGGCAGTTCGAGCTCCATCGACTGGCCGACCTCCCAGTCGCCCGTCAGCTTGGCGGACTGCTCGACGAGGATCTCGCCCTCCCCGGGGATGCGCGTGCCCTCGGGCACCTCGACCCGCTCGACCTTCGTGTCGCGCAGGTCGTCGACGGCCTGGATGCGCATCGTCTTCCAGCCGCTGGACGGGTTGCCCTCGCCGTCGAGCGTCCGGAAGCGCACCGGGACGAGCGTGCGCCCCTCCGCGTCGGCGACCTCGGGCCGCGCGGCCACGCGCCGCACCAGCCCCTGGTCGAACGGGCGCTCGGCGTTGAAGGTCGCGTTCGCGGCTCGGGCCCAGGCGTACCCCGTGTCGAACTCTCGGAGCAGCACCTCGCGTGCGCCCATGACCACGGCCACCGAGAACACGCCGACGGCGATCGAGAGCACCACGAGCGCCGTGCGGAAGCGGTGGCTCGACAGGTCGCGCACGACCTTGATCCAGCGCGGCGCGAGCATCACTCGCGCTCCGGGCCGTCCGCGATCCTCGCGACCGAGGTCAGCCGGTCCTCGACGATCTCGCCGTCGTGCACGTGCAGCGCGCGGCGCACGCGCTCGGCGAGGTCGTCGTCGTGCGTGACCATCACGATCGTCTTGCCCTCGTCGACCATGTGCTCGAACAGGCCGAAGACCGCGTCGGCGGTGCGCGAGTCGAGGTTGCCCGTCGGCTCGTCCGCCGCGAGCACGGGCGGGTCGTTCGCGAGAGCGCGCGCGATGGCCGCGCGCTGCTGCTGGCCGCCGGAGAGCGCCGACGGCAGCTTGTGGGCCTGGTCGGCCAGCTCCACCTGCTCGAGCAGGTACATGGCGCGCTCGATCCGCTCGGCCGGCGAGTACATCGCGCAGAAATCCATCGGCAGGATGACGTTCTCCATGATGGTGAGCGTCGGCAGCAGCTGGAAGAACTGGAACACGACCCCGACCGTGCGCCCGCGCCACTTGGCGAGGCCGTTCTCGTCGAGCGAGTGGACCGGCGTGCCGCCGACGTGCACCTCGCCGGCGGTCGGATGGTCGATGCCGGTGATCATGTTGATGAGCGTGGTCTTGCCGGAGCCCGACTTGCCGATGATGCCGACGAACTCGCCTTCGTAGACCTCGAGGTCGATGCCGCGCAGCGCCGTGAACGGCACCTCGCCGGTGTCGTAGGTCTTGACGACCTCCGACAACCTGATGAGCGGCTCTGCCACGCGGTTCCTCTTCGCTCAGCGGCGCATACGGCCTCGCACTCTATCACTACCCGTACGCGCAGGTCGCGAGCGGTCCCGATGCTACACTCGTACGGTCGCCCGCCACGGCACGCGGGCGCGCAGGGATGCCGGCCCGAGGGAACGGACGCCGATGCGCATCGGGTTCTTCACCGACTCGTTCACGCCGCAGATCAACGGCGTCGTGCGCTCCATACTGCTGTTCAAGGAAGCCCTCGAGGCGCGGGGGCACGAGCTCTACGTGTTCGCCCCGGACCCCGAGCAGGACGAGGACTCAGAGGGCGTCGTGCGCTTCCGCTCGCTGCCCTACCCCCGCCAGCCCGAGATGCGCATGGCCGCCCCCATCTCCATCGAAGCACTCCGCCTGCTCGACAAGGTCGATCTCGACGTGGTTCACAGCCACGACCCGTTCGCGATCGGGCTGTTCGGGCTGCAGGTCGCCCGCCGGCACCGCGTCCCGTATGTGAACACCTACCACACCGCCTACCCCGAGTACGTGCACTACGTCTGGGACACGAGGCTGACCAAGCGCTTCGCCGAACAGGTGTCGCGCGTCTTCGGCGAGTACTGCGACTCCATCGTCGCGCCCTCCACCAAGATCGAGACGTACCTGCGCGAGTACGGCGTCACGGTGCCCATCGAGATCATCGCCACCGGCATCGACGTCGCGCACTGGGCACACGCCGAGGCCGAGCACGTCGCCGCGCTCCGCCGCAAGCTGCGGCTGCCCGCCGGCGAGCGCGTGATCCTGTACATGGGCCGGCTCGGCCGCGAGAAGAGCGTCGACACGCTCATCCGCGCCATGTGGCACAGCCGCCGCACCGACGCGACGCTCGTGATCGCGGGCGACGGCCCTTGGCGCGGCGAGCTCGAGACGCTCGCCGCAGAGCTCGGCGTCATGCGCAAGGTGCGCTTCGCCGGCTACCTGAAGGGCCGAGACACGGTCGCCGCGTATCAGCTGGCCGACCTGTTCGCGTTCGCGTCGACGACCGAGACCCAAGGGCTGGTCATCGGCGAGGCGATGGCGGCCGGCCTGCCGGTGGTCACGGGCGAAGACGAGGCGATCGAGGACTTCGTGGACGAGCGCTCCGGCATCGTCGTGCGGCACCGGCCCGAGGACTTCGCGCGTGCGTGCGACCGCATCCTGTCCGACGACGCGCTGTGCGCGAGGCTGTCCGCGGGCGCAGTGGCCCGGGCCGCCGAGTTCTCGATAGACCGTCAGGCCGCCAAGCTCGAGGCCCACTACGAACGCGCGATCGAGGCCTACCCGAAGCGTCGCCGCCTGCTGCGCATCCCCAAGTCGCTGCTCCCCGGCCCGCTGGCACGGATCGCCACGGCCCTCGAGGACGACCGCCGCTAGCGACCGCGCAGGGCAGCCTGCCGCGCGGGCGTGCTAACCTGATTCGCGACACGAACGAGGGCGCCCGACGGTCCGGGGGGACACGTGTTCACCATCCACTGGTACTCACTGCCCATGTTCGCGGCAGCGATCACGAGCGCGGCGCTCGCCGTGGCGTCGGTCGCGCTCCCGCATGCGCGTACGACCACCACGAAGACCTTCTGCATGCTCAACGTCGGCGTCGCCGCGTGGACCGCCGCCTACGCACTCGAGATCGAGCTGAGCCCGCTGGCCGACATAGCGCTGGCGCCGATCGGCAGCGGCCTGTGGTGGCTGTCGCTGGTCAAGACGTTCGGCCTGGCGGCCACGGCGGTGCACTGGTACCTGTTCGCCGCGGCGCAGTCCCGGCACATGAAGCTCGTCCGAGGCCCGTCGCTATGGGGAACCATCGTGTTCTTCGCGTACACCGTCCTCGTGGTCCCCGCCAACCCCCTGCACCACCTCTACGTCACCGCCTCTGCCGCCGGGCGCGCGATCGACGGCCCGTTGCGCACGGCCTACCTCCTGCCCAGCTCGCTCTACGGGATCGCGGGCACCTACCTACTCCTGTCGTCGCTGTGGCGCGAGCCCGGCCCGCGCAGCCGCAAGCGTGCCGTCATCATGGCGCTGGCGATCTGCGTGCCGCTCGTCGGAGGGATCGCATCGAACATCGCGCAAGCGGTCGGCGCGCACTTCCCGTTCGATCCCACGCCGGCGTTCTTCGGTATCACGACTCTCGTCATCGCGTTCGACGTCTTCCACGCCGGCCTCGCCGACATCGTGCCGCTCTCCGCGGCGCAGGCGTTCCAAGCGACGTCGGACGTCGCGATCGTGTGCGACAGCCGGTTGCGCGTGCTCACCGCGAACGCGGCCGCGAAGCGGCAGTTCCCGGCGGCGGCCACCGGAGTGCTCCTCGCCGACGCCCTGCCCGACGTCGCCGCGCACGCCGCGACCTGCCTGGAGACCGACTGCGACTACCTGCCCTTCGAGTTGACGCTGGGCGACGACGTGTACTGGGGGCGCATCTACCCGACCCGCAGCCGCTCGGGCGGGGCACTCGGCTGCGTGGTGCTGCTCTCCGACATCACCGAGCTTCGATACGCCCAGGAGCAGCTCACCCGCGCGATCGGACGGCACGGCGGACCCGACGCGGCGGACGTCGCCCACAAGCCGCGCTGACGCGCGCGCCGTTCGTCACCCCGTCGCGCCCCTCGCGGCTGCGACCGTGCGCCATCGGCTAGAATCGGGCTGTAGGCGTCTGTTGGGGGGACCGGCGTGACCGTCGACGCATACTCCATCGCGCTGCTGCTCTCGGCTGGCATCGCGACGCTGATGGCGCTCATCGCGCTCGTGTCCGGCCGCTGGCGGGCCGGCATCGTTCGGGCGTTCATCATGCACGGTGCGGCGGCGGCCCTCTGGTCGTTCGGCCACTTCCTCGAGCGCACGCTCATCCCCGGCGTGGAGCCGGCGCTCGCCGCGTTCGGCTCCGTCGGCTGGCTGGCCTACCTGGTCCGCGACACCGGCATGGCCGCATCGCCGGTAGTGTGGTTCACGCTGTGCACCCTCGCCGCCGACCGGCACAGCATTCGCGCATGGCACAAGACGCTGCTCGCAGCGTTCTTCGTCACCGCGATGGTGCTCGCAGCGACGAACCCGATCACCGGCTGGATACTGCGGCTCGACCCGGACGGCACGATGATCGTTGGCTGGCCGAACTACGCGCTCGCCGCGATCGCGCTGTGCATCGGCCTTCTCGGCACGTACCGCTTCGCCGCGTGGCGGTGGCGACTCGGCGGACGCGCCCGGACCTCCGGGGTCGCGATCGCCCTCGCGGCGCTCGCTCCCACCGTGACGGGCGTCGCGTGGGTGGTGCGCTCACCCGATCTCACCCTGCTCACGGTGAACCCCGCGCCGCTGCTGATGCCGGTGGTGAACCTCCTGCTCCTGGGCGAGGTGCTCCGGCAGGGCTTCGCCGACATCATCCCGGTCGCCGCGGCGCGCGCATTCGCGTCGATGTCGGACCTGGCGATCGTCACCGACGGCTCGCTCGCGATCACTGAGATCAACGACGCGGCAGCGCGCGAACTGCCGGCGACGGTCGTGGGGGGCCGGCTCGAGGACGTGCATCCCGACCTCGCGGCGCACGTCCGCGCGTGCCTCGCGGGCGACAGGGGCCACGGGCCGTTCGAGGTGCGGATCGGCGAGAGCATCTACGAGGGCCGCGCGCACCTCACCGACGCATCCCGCGCGGACGCGCGGGCGTGCATGCTGATGCTCTCGGACGTCACCGAACTGCGATGGGCGCACGACCAACTCCACCGCGCGGAAGCCGCACGCGAAGCTGACGCGGACGCGACGACGCTCCACGCCCCGTACTGACCGCCGGACGCCCGGTCCGCCGCGGGGCCCTACGCGGCGACTCCGCGCACCCACTCCCTGGCGCGGTCCGCCTCACCGGCGACGAGCGGGCCGTGCAGGTGCTCGACGAGGAAGTGGCCGGGCTTGCCCAGCATCTCGAACCCAGCCTCGGTCATCAGGTGCGCGATCTTCGCGGCGCCCGAGCCGGCGAACGGCCCGGACAGCCCTGTGTCGAACGCCGCGACCTTGAGGGCTGCCGCGCTCACCGACTCGCCGACCACGACGGCCGCGTCGCGCGCGAGCGGGGTCGCGGTCCACTTCTGCGTCGGGCACCCGATGATGAGCAGGTCGACCCCTTCGAGCATGCGCAGCTCGAAGTGCTCACAGTCGCACACGGAGGCCGCCTCACCGAGCTCGTCGGCCATCGCCTCGGCGAGTGACTGCGTGTTGCCGTACTTCGAGTCGTAGACGATCAGCGTCTTCATCTTCAAACCGCCTCCCCCGGTGGTTCGTACGCGATGCGTCCCTCCCGAGAGATCGTTCCCGCGGGCGGGCCGCATCGGACGTCCGTTCGCGAAAGCCGCCAGGGCGTGGTGCCTACGCCAGGACGAGCCGCCCGCCTGCCTCGCGCACACCCGCGAGCGCCCGGTAGACCTCGACCATGCCGAGCGTGTCCACGGCACAGTACGCCTCGAGGTCCGCGAAGACCGCCGCCGCATCCTCGGGCGACAGGAACCCCGTGACCGCGTCGTGGTAGTACGTGGTGGCGTCCTCCCCGTTCGCGATGCGCTTGCCGTGGTAGGTCGGGCCGTCCTCGCCGGCCAGCGCAGGCAGCACCTGCTTCATCGAGGTGCGGCCGATGAAGCCGGGGTGTCCGATGCAGGCCGCGACCACCTTCTCGAGGTCCGCCATGCGGGGCCTCAGCGCCAGCAGCGCCTCGGCATGCTCGGGGCACGCGTCCGCCACCTTGCCGATCACGGTGGACTCGTGGTGGCTGTAGTGGACGATCGTGCCGGTGTCGCCGAGGTCGGCGAGCAGGTGAGCGATCCACTCCGGGCGCGGGTCGTCACTGCCCGTGTGCAGGTAACCGCGCTGCTCGAGGCGCCCGTCGGCGTGCAGCACGTGGAGTGAGTATTGGAACGGGATCGCGTACTGGTACGGGCGCGTGCCGGGGTACAGCGGCAGCGCAGGCTGGAAGTCCTCGAAGTCGAGGAAGAGCAGCGGGAACCGCCAGCGCGCGAACTCGGAGCGCGGGTCGCGCAGGACCTCCGGCTCGCCGGTGAGCATCGGCCGGATCCGCTCGACCTGTCTGGCCTGCAGCCGGAAGGTGTCCGGGATGTCGCGGATGTCGAGCACCCCGGCGGCGATGAGCGCGTCGAGCTGGTCGCCCGTCACGAACGGCAGCAGCGTGACGGGATACTGCTCGGGCAGGCAGCTGTGGCAGGTGCCGCGGAAGTCGCAATCGTACGGCGTGGTGCACCTGCTACCGATCGCGGCCTCCGGCCGTTCGGCGCCGTGCAGCATCGCCAGCAACGCTGCGGCCGTCTCGGCGACCTGCGGCTGGTACGCCTCCGCGAGCGCGGTGGCGTCCTCGGCCGCGAACAGGCGCGCGAGGTCGTAGACCGGCCGCCCGTCCGCGTCGCGCGTCCCGTCCCACACGTACGTGTTGTCGAGGTGCATCAGCTCGGCCGAGGCGATCTCGAGCCCGGCGCCCTCGAGCACCCACTTCTGCACGGCGATGTCGGTGACGTGCTCGTCCTTCATCTTCGTGCTCGACTTCACCTCGACCATGCGCCAGCGGCCGTCGGCGAGCCGCTCGAGGGCGTCGACCCGGACGAACACGTCCTCGTGCTCGAACGCCGCCTCGAACAGCGCCGGCGCGCCCGCCGCCAACGCCTCGCGGGTCTGCTCGAGCGCGTCCAGCGGCTGCAGGTGCGTCGCCTCGATCGTGACGCCGTCTGGCCACAGCCCCTGCGCCAGCACGCCGATCTCGCTCCCGCGCTCGAAGCGGCGCTTCGACGAGTAGGAGAGCGGGTCCGCCAGTTCGCGCTCGTGCACGGAGAACCACAGGCGCAGCGGGCACTGCAGCCCGGTCTGGTACTTCGACTTGCTCAGGCGCACGCGGCGCTGCGCGGTCTGCTCGGTCATGCTGATGCTCCTCCCCTTCCGGGCAACTATGCGGCAGCGGTCGCGCGCGCGTCGAGGGCGCCTGCGAGCAGGCCGGCCTCGGCGGGCGGCACGAGCTGCGGGTACAGGTCACGGATCACGCGGGCGCTGCCCGCGTGCAGGTACGCCCCGGGGGCGTGGAGGACGCCCGGCACGCCGCCGGGCGCCACCTCGCCGGTGCGCAGCGCATCCACCACGTCGGCGGCGCTGCACACGCCCTCGGGCAGCTCGGTCCAGCACAGCCCGACGCTGCCCGGGTGGTGGCAGTCGCTCCCGCCGGCGCCCGGGAGGCCCAGCAGCGCGGCGAGGCGCGCGGACAAGTCGTTGAACGACCGCTCCAGCAGGAAGTACGCGCGGTTGCCCGAGAGCACCTCGACAGCGTGCAGCACCGGTGGTGGCTCGATCTCGCCCGCGTCCGCCCACGTCATCCCGGGGTGCGCCCACGTGCACGCATACCCGGACTCGTCGCGTTCCCACGGCGCGCAGTCGCCGGCGGCGACGCGCTCGATCGCGCGCAC
>VAUM01000019.1 GCA_005774595.1 Actinomycetota bacterium | reverse complement strand
CAGCCCCACGGCCGCACCGGTCCCGCCCGCGGTGCCGACCCGTGTGCCCGGCCCCACGCCCGCCCAACTCGCCACCTCGCACTGGTTGTACGTGTCGTCACCGGTCGCTATCACGGTACCGTCGGCCTTCAGTCCCAGGGTGTGCTTGAAGCCCGCTGAGATCGCCACGATGTCGGTCCAGCCCGTGACGTCGCATTGCCCGTCGTCGTCGGTGCCCGTGGCCACCACGCTCCCGTCGGCCTTCAGGCCGACGGTGTGGAAGCCACCGGCAGCGACCGCGGTGATCCCGCTCCAGCCCGACACATCGCAACGCCGGTCGGGATCGAAGCCCGTGGCCACGACCGAGCCGTCGGTCTTGAGGCCGACGGAGTGCTGGTACCCACCCGAGATCGCGCTGATCCCGGTCCAGCCGCCCACGTCGCATCGCGAGTCGGTCGCAACCCCGGCCGAGACACACGTCCCATCCGGCTTGAGGCCGAGTGTGTGGAAGCCGCCCGCCGAGACCGCAGAGATGCCGCTCCAGCCCCCGACGTTGCACTGACTGTCGGCGTTGTAGCCGGTGGCGACCACCGAACCGTCCGACTTGCGACCGACGGTGTGCGCATCGCCCGCGGAGACCTGCGTGATCCCGCTCCAGCCCCCGACCTCGCATTGGCGCCAGTCGTTCAGACCGGTCGCGACCACGAAGCCATCGATCCGCCGGCCCACGCTGTGGTGCGCGCCGGCGGACACCTGGGTGATCCCGGTCCAATTCGTCGTGCTGAGCTGCCCGTAGGCGTTGTAGCCGGTCGCCTCGACCGAGCCATCGGACCTCAAGACCACCGTGTGGAAGGCGCCGCCGTCGACAGCGACGATCCGCCCGGGCAGCCGCACGTTTCCCGGGCTGCTCGCGGTCGACGCGTTGACGCGCGTGGTGGGCTCTCCCGTTGTGGAGGCGTTCTGCTCGAAGTCCGCGCGCGTGTCCCACGTCGCCTGGCTCGCGCCCAGCGCGCCTGCGGGCGCGGGAGCGGACATCGCCACCATGCCGATCGCAAGCGCCGCGGCGAGCAGAAGCCGCGCCGTCCTCCCGGGCCTGCTGCCGGAAGCCGTGGACAGAGAAGCCTTCATGTGAACCCCCCGATCTCCGGGGCGGCCGTGCGCCGACCGCCCGCGCCGAGGTCGGCTGCCCCTGACCGGCCCCCGTTCGCGCCCATTATGCGCCCGAAGCGTGGGAGATGCAGCCGCCGCCATTCACCGAATGAGCCTACGTGCGAGCGAGCATCTGGGGGGGCGGTCAGCGCCCGTGCTCGCGCGCGACCGCCCGCGCGAGGATCCGGTCGAGCGTCACGACGCGGCCGTCCCCGCGCGCGTCGCGCGCCGCGAGCAACGCATCCACGACGTCGAGCCGGGGCTCCTCGGCCATCACGCGAAGCGCGCGCGTGACCAGCGGCGGGTCCCAGGAGTCGAAGCCGGCCGAATCGAGCAGCGCGCACAGCGCGCCAGCGATCTCGACCGGCGACATGCCGAACCTCACCGCGAGCACCCACGCCGTCTCGGCGAGGACGCCCTCGGTGACCACGAACCGCTCTCCGCGTGCATCGAGGTCGGCGACCATGCCCGCGACCAGCGGGCCATGCGCGTCGGCGTCGCCCACGACCGCGGCCACGACGACGTTGGCGTCAGCGAGGAGCTGCGGCATCGGTGTCCTCCCGCGGGTCCGCGCCCTCGAAGGTGCCGTCGCCCCGGCTGACGTACACGACATCGCCCGACGACGGCTCCGCGTGCGCGAAGCGTTCAGCGATCGCCTCGCGGTTCGTGATCTCTCGCGGCGCTCGACCGGCCAGGTACCGCTCCTGCACCTCGCGCACGACCTCCGCGGTCGGGCGGCGCTTGCGCACGGTCGCATACCCGGCAGCCAGTTCGAAGACGAGGACGTCCCCCTCGGTGATGCCCAGCTCGCGGCGCACCTCGACCGGCACGGTGACCTGGCCCTTCGATGTGACTCGTGCGCGCGCTTCCATGCCGCCTCCTCGCCGGGTCCTTACATCTGAGCCTACTCCTTACCTCGCTCGGGGACAAGCGCCGCCGACCACAACACAGCGGCTCCCCCGTTTCCGGAGGAGCCGCAGGTCATTCATGGTGTCCGAGGCGAGAGTTGAACTCGCACGTCCCTAAGGACACTAGGCCCTCAACCTAGCGCGTCTGCCATTCCGCCACTCGGACGAGTGGTCGCCTCTCGTGAGAGGCGCGAGCACGAAGTATAGCCACGCGACGCGGGGGTCCGCAACAGCGGCGCACGGCCGGCCCGCGCCTACCCCGCCGCCGCCGTCTCCGCGACGGCCTCCATCGCGTGGCGCCGCACGCACACCTCTTCGGGTATCGGGAACTCGGCGGCGAAGTGGCACGCCGCGCGATGCCCCGGCGCCACCTCGCGCAACTCGGGCTCCTGCTCTGCGCAGACCGGCTTGGCGATCGGGCACCGCGTGTGGAACCGGCAGCCGCTCGGCGGGTCGCTCGGCGACGGAGGATCGCCCGGCAGCAGGATGCGCTCGCGCGTGCGCTGCACCGCCGGGTCCGGTACCGGCACCGCCGAGAGCAGCGACTGGGTGTACGGGTGGTGCGGCTTCGCGTACAGCCCGCGCCAGTCGCTCACCTCGACGATCTTGCCGAGGTACATCACGGCGACGTGGTCGGAGACATGCTGCACCACGGACAGGTCGTGCGCGATGAACAGGTACGTCAGGTCCAGCTCGTCCTGCAGCTTGTCGAGCAGGTTGAGCACCTGCGCTTGGATCGACACGTCGAGCGCCGAGACCGGCTCGTCGCAGACGATGAGCCGCGGCTTCAGGGCGAGGGCGCGCGCGATGCCGATGCGCTGCCGCTGGCCGCCGGAGAACTCGTGCGGGTAGCGGTTGATGTGCTCGGGGTTCAGTCCCACCAGGTCGAGCAGCTCGCGTACGCGTGCGATGCGCTCGCCGTTCGTTCCGACGCGGTGGATGGCCAACGGCTCTGAGACGATCTCGCCTATGGTCATGCGCGGGTTGAGTGAGGCGTACGGGTCCTGGAACACGATCTGCACGTCGCGGCGGTACTGCTTGAGCGCTCTCCCGCGCATCATGCGGACGTCGGCGCCCTCGAACTCGATCGACCCTCCGCTGGCTTCCATGAGCCGCACGATGCATCGGCCCGTCGTCGACTTGCCGCAGCCCGACTCGCCCACCAAGCCGAGCGTCTCGCCTTGCGCGATCGCGAACGACACGCCGTCGACTGCGTGGACCTTCGCCCCGAAGCGCGACGTGAACACGCCCTGCTGCACGGGGAAGTGCTTGACGAGGTCGGTGACCTTCAGCAGGTCGCCCACTCACACCACCCCCGCGCACGCATCGCCGGCGCGCGTGAAGCCTGGGTCCCCGGCGAAGTGACACGCGGCTGAATGGCCGCCGGCGACGGCTCGCATCGGCGGGACCTCGGCGCGGCAGACGTCCCTGGCGAACCGGCATCTCACGTGGAACGGGCAGCCTGGCGGAACGTGCACGAGGCTGGGCGGCTGACCGGCGATCGGGCACAGCCGGCCCTTCTCGGTCATGTCGTGGCGGGGCAGCGAGTCCATCAGGCCCCACGTGTACGGATGGAGCGGCTCGCCGTAGACCTCGTCGACGGTGCCCGCCTCGACCGGGCGGCCGGCGTACATCACGAGCACCTTGTCGGCCATGTCCGCGACGACGCCCAGGTCGTGCGTGATCATGATGATCGCGCTGTCGGTGCGGTCCTGCAGGTCCTGCATCAGCTCGAGGATCTGCGCCTGGATGGTCACGTCGAGCGCGGTGGTCGGCTCGTCGGCGATGAGGATGTCCGGATCGCACGCGAGCGCCATCGCGATCATCACGCGCTGGCGCATCCCGCCCGAGAACTGATGCGGATAGTCGCGCACGCGCGAGGACGCGTTCGGGATTCCCACGAGGTCGAGCAGTTCGGCGGCGCGCTTCCATGCGTCGGCGCGGCTCAGCCCCTTGTGGATCCACAGGGGCTCGGCCACCTGCTGGCCCACGCGGTACACCGGGTTCAGCGAGGTCATCGGGTCCTGGAACACCATCGCGATGCTGTTGCCGCGGATCTGGCGCAGGCGCGACTCGGGCATGCCGAGCAGCGACTCGCCCTTGAACGTGGCGCTGCCGCCGACGACGCGGCCGGGGGGCATCGGCACGAGCCCCATCAGCGTCAGCGCCGTGACCGACTTGCCCGAGCCCGACTCCCCCACCACGCCGATGGTCTCGCCGTGGTCGAGGTCGAACGACACGCCGTCGACGGCGCGGACCACGCCGTCGCGCGTGAAGAAGTGCATCCTGAGGTCCCGGACACTCAGCAGGTGCTCGCTCACGGCGCTCAGTCCTTCAGCTTCACGTCGAGGGCGTCGCGCAGTCCGTCTCCGAGCAACACGAACGCGAGCACCGTGGTCAGGATGGCGAACCCGGGCCAGATCATCATCCACGGCGCCGTCTCCATGAACGCGCGCGCGTCGGAGAGCATCAGGCCCCACGACGGATCGGGCGGCTGCACGCCCATGCCGAGGAACGACAGCGCCGCCTCGGTGAGGATCGCCCCACCGATCGACATGGTGGAGTACACGATGATCGGCGCCATGCCGTTCGGCAGGATGTGCCGGGCGAGTATGCGCACGTCGGACGCGCCGAGGGCGCGCGCGGCGTCCACGTACTCCATCTCCTTGACGGACAGGACTGAGCTGCGGATGATCCGCGCGATCGTCGGCCAGCCGAGCAGGCCGATGGCGATGAACACGTTCGCCACGCCCCGGCCGAGCACCGCGATGAGCGCGATGGCGAACAGGATGTACGGGAACGCGAGGAACACGTCGGCCCCTCGCATGATGAGCGAGTCGCGCAGCCCCCCGTAGTAGCCGGCGATACAGCCGAGCACGAGCCCGATCGCCAGCGCGATCCCGGTGGCGATGACGCCGACGGCGAGCGAGACGCGCGCGCCGTAGATGATCCGGGAGGCCATGTCGCGGCCGAGACGATCGGTCCCGAAGGGATGCTCGTGCGACGGCTTCTGGAGCCCCAGCTTGACCGAGGTGTCGATCTCGGTCGGACCGCCGAGTGTCTGCGGCACCCACAGGTCCGCCGACAGCGCGACGGCGGTGACGAGGACGATCCAGACCAGGCCGAGCACGGCGAGCTTGTTGCCCGCGAGGCGCCGCACGGCGTCCCGCCACAGTGTCCGGCTGCCGCCCTCGCCGCCCGGGACCAGGTCGGCGTCGACCATCGCCGCGGAACCGTCCGTCCGGACCTCATCGCGCACGTCGCCTGCGCCCGTCATGACGACGCTCCGCTGTCGTAGCGGATCCGCGGGTCGAGCAGCGCGTACGAGATGTCGGTCAGCAGGTTGACCACCATGACGACGATGACGATGACCACCACGCCGCCCATGACCACCGGCCAGTCACGCTGGCCGATGGCGGCGTACACCTCATGGCCGACGCCGGGCCAGTTGAAGACGGTCTCGGTGAGGATCGCGCCGCTCATCAGCGCGCCGAAATCGAGCGCGATGAACGTGACGACCGGGATGAGCGCGTTCTTCATCGCGTGCTTCCACGTGACCTGCGCGCTCGTGAGACCCTTGGCGTGGGCCGTGCGGATGTAGTCCTGGTTGTTCACCTCGAGCAGCTGGCTGCGCATGATGCGCGCCGCATAGGCGGTGGACACCGAGGCGAGCACGATCGACGGCATGATCAGGTGCGTCCACAACGGAAGCCCATCACCGCCCATGCCCGAGATCGGCAGGTACGGCAGCCCCCACTGCTTGAACTGCAGGCCGAAGAGTCGCTGCATCAGCATGCCGAGCCAGAACACCGGCAGCGACACGAGGATCGAGGTCGACAGCGTCACGAGCCAGTCGACGAAGCGGCCTCGCTTGACCGCGGAGATCACCCCCGCGCCGATGCCGATCAGTATCTCGACGATGATCGCGCAGACCGCCAGCAGCGCCGTGTTCGGGTACAGGTCCTTGAAGATGTCCGCGACGTTGCGGTTCTGGCGGTACGACTCACCGAAGTCGCCGCGCGACAGGTCGCGCAGGTAGATCAGGTACTGCTGCCAGAGCGGCTTGTCGAGCCCGTACTTCTGCTCGATCGCGGCGCGCGTCGCCGGCGACATGTACCGCTCGCCGGCCCGGATCTTGACCGGGTCGCCCGGGAGCACCGACGTGAGGACGAACATCAGCAGCATGACGCCGAAGAACACCACGACCATCTGCATGACGCGGCGTGCGATGTAGTTCGCCACGGGCGCTTCCTCTTCGTGCGGGCGGCAGTCGCGGGCCCGGACACAGGCAGGACGCCCCCAGGGACGTCCTGCCCGCATCCTTCGTTCGGTGCGATGTTACTTCAGGTAGGTGCCGGTGTACTCGGCCCACTCGTGCGGATCCTGGGTCGTCTCGATGCCGATGACCTTCAGGTCCGCCTGGACGAGCGCCATGACGTCCTCGTGCCCCGAGCCGCTGTTGAACGCGAGGGTCATCGCGGGGAGACCCTCGCCGTTCGGGTAGCCGGCGTCGGCGAGCATCTTCTTGGCCGCCTCGACGTCGTACTTGTTGTACGGCCACGCGTTCTCCTGGAAGCCCGGCATGCCGGAAGGAACGGCGCCGGTCGCAGGCACGCGCGTGCCCTCGTAGACCTTGTCGCAGATGGCCTGGCGGTTGATCGCCATCGAGATGGCCTTGCGGACCTCGGGCTTGGCCAGCGGGTTGTCCTTGTTCACCCGGTTCGAGGTGTTGAACCAGATGTAGTAGGTGCTGAGCTCCTGGCCGAACAGCGACTGCTTGCCCGGGATGACCTTGTAGCCGTCATCGCTCTCGCCGTACTTCTTCTTCACGTCGGCGATGCGGCCGCTCGGGATCTGCGTGAAGTCCAGGTTGCCCGCCTCGAACTCGGTGAACGCGGTCTCCTCGTCCTTGAAGATCTTGAAGTTGACCGCATCGAGGTACGGCTTCTTGCCGTAGTAGCCATCGTTGCGCGAGAGCTTGATGTACTGCTCGTGCTTCCACGGCTCGGACATCTTGAACGGACCGTTGCCGATCGGGTTGTCGAGGAACTTCTTCGGGTCCTTGTCGACCTCGTCCTTCGGCACGGGGCCGAGGGACGGGTGCGACGCGACGTAGATGAAGTCCGCCATCGGCTGGGTCAGCGTGACCTCGAGCGTGAAGTCGTCGACGACCTTGACGCCGGCGAGCGAGCTGGCCTCGCCGCTGATCATCTCCTCCGCGCCCTGCACGGGCAGCAGGTGGTAGCTGATCGTGGACGCGTTGTCCTTGTTGCAGATGCGCTCCCACGCGTACTTGAAGTCGCCGGCCTTGACCTCGCGGCCGTTGCTGAACTTCGCGCCCTGGCGCAGCTTGAACGTGAACACGCTCTGGTCCTCGTTGGCCGTCCAGCTCTCGGCGGCGGCCGGCTTGATCTCGAACGTCGCCGGATCGGCCTCGACGAGGCTGTCGAACAGGCAGTTGATGACCTGGATGCCCTCGGACTCCTGGCCGTCATAGGGGTCGATGAAGAGCGGCTCGGCGATGTACATGGACATCGTGCCGCCGGAGACCGGCGTCGTCGCGGCCTTGTCGGGAGCGATCCACGCGCTCTCGAAGCTGCCGAGACTGACCGAGTTGAACACGAAGTCCCGGATCCGGTCCGACCCGACGCGCAGGTGACGGTAGTTCACCAGCGCGATGAGCGGCTGGTCCTCGCCGACCATCTTCTCGATCTCCTGGTACAGCTTGATGCGGGCATCGCGGTCGGCGGTCTTGCGGGCCTCGGTGAGCTTCGCGTCGACGGCCGGGTTGCCGTAGAAGGCCTTGTTGTCACCGCTCGTGGACATGAACAGCGGGAACAGGAAGTTGTCCATGATCGGGTAGTCGGCCTGCCAGCCGAGCCGAGCCATCGAGCCCTTCTCCTCGAAGGGGTTCTTCGGCGTGACGGTCTCCTCGATGACCTTGGGCTTGCATCCCATCGCGCCGAGCACCGTGAGCGCCATCAACGCGACGAGCGTGATGATGAGGCTCCTACGCAGGTTGTTCGACAAGTCGACCCGCCTCCTTCCGTGCGGTCCCCGCGGGGACCCCTCCGCAACACTCCTTCGCGAGCGTGCGCACGTGCGATACACCGCACGCGTCCGACAGAGTTGGTACCCGTTCGGAGCACGCGCGGGACCGCGCGACGCCTCTGAATAGAAAGAGTCGCATTCTGCATGAAGGCTGGCAAGGGGTGGTATCGGGGCGATGTGGCCCGGGAAAGCGAACGCCCGGGCGGGTGGCCCGGGCGTCGGCGGTGCGATGCGTTGCGGACGCGCGACCTACGCGCCGCCGGTGACCGAGTAGGTCATCATCAGGATGATCGCGGTGACGAAGAAGACGACCGCCGACACGATCGTGATGCGGTCGAGGTTCTTCTCGATGATGCTCGTGCCGGAGATGGCCGACTGCATCGCGCCGAACATCGAGGACACGCCGGTCCCCTTGCCCGAGTGCAGCAGGATGAACACGATCAGCGCCACGGCGGCGAGGCAGTGCAGGATGACGAGGGCGATGGTCAGAGGGCTCACGCGGACACGCCTTTCCTCGAGCTGATGCGCCCTTGCCGGGCGCGGCGACGCATCAGTATACCAGCAGGTCGGCGCCCGTCCACTCCGCCGGCTGCTCGAGTCCGAGCAGGCCGAGGACGGTCGGGGCGACGTCGGCGAGCATGCCGCCCTCGCGAACCCCGGTGACCCCGTCCGCCAGCGCGGCGATGAAGGGCACGTCGCCTGTGGTGTGCGCCGTGAACGGCCCGGAGCCGTCGAGCTCGGCCATCTGCTCGGCGTTGCCGTGGTCGGCGATCACGAGCGCGCTCCCGCCCTTCGCGGCGATGGCGGCCAGCACCGCTCCAACGCCCGCGTCGACCGCCTCGACCGCACGCACGGCCGCCTCGAGCACGCCCGTGTGGCCGACCATGTCGCAGTTCGCGTAGTTGACGACGTAGAAGTCCGCACGGTCCTCGCCGATCGCCTCGACCAGGCGCCTCGTGACCTCCGGCGCGCTCATCTCGGGCTGCAGGTCGTAGGTGGCGACCTTCGGGCTCGGCACCAGCACGCGCTCCTCGCCTGCCTTCGGCGGCTCGCTGCCGCCGTTGAGGAAGAACGTGACGTGCGCGTACTTCTCGGTCTCGGCGATGTGGAGTTGCCGCAAGCCGGCGTCGGCGATGACGTCGGCGAGCACGCAGCACGGCAGGTCCTTCGGGTACGCGACCGGCGCCGGGATGGTCGGGTCGTACTCGGTGAGGCAGACGAAGTGCACCTCCGGCTTCGTGGGCCTCTCGAAACCGTCGAACGCCGGGTCGGTGAACGCGCGCGTGATCTCGCGCGCGCGGTCGGGGCGGAAGTTGAAGAAGACGAGCGCGTCACCCTCGATCACCGGCGCGCCGCCGGCCACGCAGACCGGCTCGACGAACTCGTCGGTGACCTCGCGCGCGTACGAGTCGCGGATCGCGCCGGAGCCGCGCTCGACCTCGGGCGCGTCGCGCAGCACCATCGCGCGCCAGGCGCGCTCGACGCGCTCCCAGCGCTTGTCGCGGTCCATCGCCCAGTACCGGCCCATGACCGTGGCCACACGACCGGCGCCGGTGGCCGCCAGCCGCGCCTCGATGCGCTCCACGAACGCCGCGCCGCTCGTCGGCGACACGTCGCGGCCGTCGAGGAAGCAGTGGACGTTCACGTCGCGCGACCCGCGCGCGACAGCCGTGTCGATGAGCGCCTCGAGGTGCGTGATGTGGCTGTGCACGCCGCCGTCGGAGACCAGCCCCATGAAGTGGACCGCCCTGTCGGCGGCCACCGCAGCGTCGATGGCCTCGGCAAGGACCTCGTTGTCGGCGAGCGACCCGTCGGCGACCGCGGCGTTGATGCGGGTGAGCTCCTGGTACACCACACGCCCGGCGCCGATGTTCAGGTGACCGACCTCGGAGTTGCCCATCTGCCCTTCCGGCAGGCCGACCGCCAGCCCGGACGCCTGCAGGCGGCCCCACGGCCGCTCGGCGAAGAGCCGGTCGAGCACGGGCGTGCGCGCGACGGAGACGGCGTTGCTCGGGCCGGGCTCGGCGAGCCCGAACCCGTCGAGCACGATGAGGCAGACCGGGCGCTGCTCGGGCATCGTCTAGGCGCAGGCGGACAGCGCAGCCGACACGATCTCGGCGAACCCGTCCGCCTTCAGAGCGGCGCCGCCGACCAGTGCGCCGTCGATGTCGCTCTCGACGAAGAACAGGTCGGCGTTCTCGGCCTTCACGGACCCGCCGTACAGGACGCGCGCCTTGACCGCGACCGGCGGGCCGAACAGCGCGCCGACGGTGGCGCGGATCGACCGGGCGACGTCGTTGGCGGCCTCGGGCGTGGGCGTGTGGCCGGTCCCGATGGCCCAGATGGGCTCGTACGCGATGACGAGCTTCTCGGCCTGCTCGGCCGTGACGCCCTCGAGCGCGGCGCGCACCTGCGCGCGCACGTGCGCCTCGGTCTCGCCGGCCTCGCGGGTGGCGAGCGTCTCGCCGCAGCACAGGATCGGGAGCATGCCCGCCTCGAAGACCGCCTTGACCTTGCGGTTGACCCACTCGTCGGTGTCGCCGAACATCTCGCGGCGCTCCGAGTGGCCGACGATGACGTAGTCGCACCGCAGGTCCTTGAGCATGCGCGGTGAGACCTCACCGGTGAACGCGCCTTCGTCCTCCCAGTGGCAGTTCTGCGCGCCGAGGCCCATCTCGAGGCGGTCGAGCTCGATGACGGTCGACGCGGCCTTCAGGCCCGTGAGCGGCGGGCAGACGACGACCTCGACGCGGTCCCACATGGAGCTGACGCGCTCCTCGAGGTCCTGGATGAGGATGGCGCCCTCGCCGGACGTCTTGTACATCTTCCAGTTGCCGGCCACCATCGGCTTGCGGCTGCGGTGCATGAGTCCGGGCCTTCCCACTCGGGCGGCGCGCCGTGGCGCACCGCGGATCTGAACGCGCTAGCGGTCGAGCAGCGCCTCCACGCCGGGCAGCGGCGTGCCCTCGAGCAGCATCATCGAGGCGCCGCCGCCGGTCGATACGAAGGTCACGCGGTCCTCGAGGTCGAACTTGCGCAACGCGGCCACCGAGTCGCCGCCGCCGATGACCGACACGGCACGGTTGTTGCGCGCGACCGCGGTCGCGACCTCGCGCGTACCCGCCTCGAACGGTCCCATCTCGAACACGCCCATCGGCCCGTTCCAGAAGATCGTCTTCGCGCCGGCGATCTCGCCCTTGAACAGCTCGACCGTCGACGGCCCGATGTCGAGGCCCATCATCGACGCGGGGATCTCCTCGCGGCCGACGACCTTGGTCTCGGCGTCCTCGGCGATGCACTCGGCGACCACGAAGTCGGTCGGCAGGACGAGGTCGACGCCGCGCTCGCACGACTTGGCGAGCATCTTCTTGGCGGGCTCGACCCAGTCGGGCTCGACGAGCGACTTCCCGACCTCGATGCCCTTGGCCACGAGGAACGTGAACGCCATGCCGCCGCCTATGAGCACGGTGTCGCAGCAGTCGATGAAGCGGTCGATGACGCCGAACTTGTCCGAGACCTTGCTGCCGCCGAGGATCGCGACGAACGGGCGGTTCGGCTCGGCGAGCATGTCGGAGAGCGTCTCGACCTCGCGCGCGAGCAGCATGCCCGCGTACGCGGGGAGCAGGTGCGCGACCCCCTCGGTCGACGCGTGCGCGCGATGCGCGGCGCCGAACGCGTCGTTGACGTAGACGTCGGCGAGCGCGGCGAGCGCCTTCGCGAACTCGGGGTCGTTGGCCTTCTCGCCCGGGTGGAAGCGCACGTTCTCGAGCATGATGATCTCGCCGTCGACCATGCGTGCCACAGAGTCGACGGCGTGCTTCCCGAAGATGTCGTCAACGAACACGACGTTGCGGCCCAGCAGGCGCTGGAGCACACGGCGCACGGGCCGCAGCGAGAACTGCGGGTCGGGCTCGCCTTTCGGCCTGCCGAGGTGCGAGACGACGATCACGCGCGCGCCCTTGTCGACGAGCCAGCGCAGCGTCGGCAGCGCGGCGCGCACGCGCGTGTCGTCGGTCACGGCGCCCTCGGACAGCGGCACGTTGAAGTCGACGCGCACGAGTACGCGCTTGCCGCGGACGTCGGCGTCCTTGACGGTCTTCTTCGCGAACATGGGCCCTCCGGTGTCGCGGTGTGTCGGCCCTTACGCGGGCAGGAGCATCTTCACGAGGTCGCGGACGCGGTTGCTGTAGCCCCACTCGTTGTCGTACCACGACACGCACTTCACGAACGTGCCCTCGCCGCCCATGACCATCGTCTGCAGCGAGTCGAACACCGACGACGCCGGGTTGCCGACGATGTCGACCGAGACGATCGGGTCGACGCAGTACTCGAGGATGCCCTTCATCGGGCCGTCCGCCGCGGCCTTCATCGCGGCGTTGATCTCGTCCGCGGTGGTGACACGGCCGAGCACGGCCACGAGGTCGACGACCGAGCCGTCCGGGGTCGGGACGCGCATCGACATGCCGTCGAGCTTGCCCTTCATGTCGGGCATCACGAGGCCGATGGCCTTCGCGGCGCCGGTCGAGGTCGGGATGATCGACATCGCGGCCGCACGGGCGCGGCGCAGGTCCTTGTGGGGCAGGTCGAGGATGTTCTGGTCGTTGGTGTAGCTGTGGATGGTGTTCATGAAGCCGCTCTCGAGCCCGAAGGTGTCGCGAAGGACCTTCGCGAACGGCGCGAGGCAGTTCGTGGTGCACGAGGCGTTCGACACGACGTGGTGACGCTCGGGGTCGTAGTCGCCGTCGTTGACGCCGATGACGACGGTGATGTCCTCGTTCTTGGCCGGCGCGGAGATGATGACCTTCTTCGCGCCCGCGTCGATGTGGGCCTTGGCCTTGGTGGCGTCGGTGAAAAACCCGGTGGACTCGACGACGACGTCCACGCCCAGCGCGCCCCACGGCAGGGCGGCCGGGTCGCGCTCCGCGCACACCTTGACCTCACGGCCGTCGACCGAGAACGACCCCTCGCCCACGGTGACCGACTCGCCGAACCTGCCGTGGATGGAGTCGTACTTGAGCAGGTGCGCGAGGGTCTTCGCGTCGGTCAGGTCGTTGACCGCGACGACCTCGATGCCCGGGTCGTTCTCACAGGCACGGAAGACGAGACGCCCGATGCGGCCGAACCCGTTGATGCCCACCTTGATCGCCACTTCGTACTCTCCCTCCTCGTGCGCCGCTCTCTGACGCGGCGCGCCCGAACGCTGTCGTGGAGCGGGGGCCCGGCGGCTCCGCTTGGTTCCCCTGTACCCGAAGACCCGTACCCGAAGACGCCGCGTCAGCCCCCCGCGCCCGTGATGCCGGCCTCGGCGCAGAGCTCCTCGATGCGGCGGACCCTATGGTACACCGCGGATTTCGACAGCGGCGGGTCCGCCAGCTCGCCGAGTTCCCGCAGGTTGGCGTCCGGGTTTGCGAGGCGCAGCTCGGCCAGCTCGCGCAGTGCGGGCGGCAGCGCCTCGAGCCCCGGGTCGGCCGCGAGGCGGCGGATGCACTCGATCTGGGCGGTCGCGGCG
>VAUM01000018.1 GCA_005774595.1 Actinomycetota bacterium | reverse complement strand
CCTCGCGCCCGCTGTCACAGCGCCGTGTACCATGGGCGCATGAGCGCCAAGCAGCCATCGCCGGCCGTTCGTGTCGTCTTCCTCGGCTCGGGCTCGTCGGGCAACGCCACCGCCATCGCGTGGCCCGGTGGTGCAGTGCTGATCGACTGCGGGTTCTCGGCGTCCGACACGGAGCGCAGGCTGCAGCACGCGGGCATCGAGCCCTCCTCGGTCCTGGCACTGCTCGTGACCCACGAGCACATCGATCACGTGCGGGGCGTCGACGTGTTCGCGCGGCGTCACGGCGTGCCGGTCTACGCGAGCGCCGGCACCATCCGCTCGGATCGCCTCGGCACCGCGCTCCCAGAGCTCGTGCGCGTGCGCGCGGGCGAGCCGTTCCGAGTGGACGGAGCGAGCGTGCTGCCGGTGCGCGTCTCTCACGACGCGGCCGAGCCGCTCTGCTTCGTGCTCGAGGCCCCCGGCGGCACGCGGGTCGGGATCGCCACCGACACGGGGACGCTCACGTCCGAGTGTGCCGAGGCGCTGGCCGGCTGCCGGATCATCGGGATCGAGTGCAACCACGACCTCGACATGCTTCGGACAGGTCGGTACCCGGCGTTCCTGAAGAGCCGGATCCTGTCGGACCACGGGCACCTGTCCAATCCGGACGCCGCCCGCGCATTGGAGGCCGTCGCCTCCGACGTGACCGAGCACGTCGTGGGGCTGCACCTGTCGAGCGAGAACAACACGGCCGAGCTGGCGCGCCGCGCGCTCGCCGCCGCCGCCCGATCGCTCGGGCTGACCGCGACGGTGGCCGCGCTCGCCCAGGGCGCACGGCCGCTCGCCGTGCAGGCCGGCGGTGCGGGGCCGCGCTAGCAGGGCCGTGCAGGGCCCGACGCGAGTGGGGCCGTCCACCTCGCGTGCTACACTCGTCGCGCTCCCGTCCGGGTCTGTGGTTGCGGGCGGCGCAAGCCGCCTCAGTCCAAGGTAGGCGCGGCCAAAAGGACCCACGTAAACGCTTGGGCCAAGCCCTCGCGTGAGCATGGCGCGCCTTAGGGGTAAGTCGTACCGTCCGCCTCGCGCGGGCGAGAGGGCCGGTAGTGAGATGACATCAAGCGGAAGCCCCGGTACGCGAGTGTGGGGCCAAAGACCAGGTCAGCCGGGCGGGGGCACGCACGGCCACGGCGCTTGATGGCGCCACCGAAGAGGGGAGCACGATGCGCCGCACCACCGCGAGCCGCACCACGGTCATGCTCGGCCTAGCCATCCTCGCCGTGGCGCTGCTCGCGGCCGCGGCGTGCTCGCCCAAGCCCGAGGCCAAGCTCACGCCGAAGGTCGCCCCGCCCGTGATCGGGCAGCCCGGCGTGCTGCGCGCCGGCGTCGACCTCGGCTACCCGCCGTTCGGCGGGACCGACAAGGGGGTCAACGCCGGCCTCGACGTCGACGTCGCGGCGGCGCTCGCCGAGCGGCTCGGCCTCACGCTGCAACTCGTCTCCGTGACGCCGTCCGATGCCGTCGCCGCGCTGACCTCGGGCACGGTCGACGTCGTCATCGCCGCGCTGCCGGTCGACGGGCCGCTGCTCGCGGACGTGACCTTCGCCGGTTCGTACGTCAGCGACGGTCCGTGCTTCTTCACGGCGGACGAGTCGGCGCCCGGCACGGCCTCGGCCGCCACGTCCGTGGCCCCGGCGGCCGTCGAGACGCTGTCGATCGACGCCCTCGGCGAGCGCGCGGTCGGCGTGCAGAGCGAGACCGCGTCGTACTGGCTGCTCGAGGACGAGCTCGGCCCCGGCGTCGCCATCGTCTTCCCGACGCTGCGCGAGGCGCTGCAGGCGCTCTCGGAGCACCAGCTCGCGGTCGTCGTCGCCGACGGCCTGACCGCGAGCTACATCGCCCGCGACTTCCCGAACGTCCGCTACGCGGGCCAGGCCGCCTCGGCCAAACCGCTGGGCGTCGCGGTCGCCAAGGACGCCACCGGGCTCGAGGAGGCGGTCCGTGAGGCGCTCGACGGACTCGCCGCCGACGGCGTGCTCGACCAGCTCCGCAGCAAGTGGTCGACCCCGCTGCCCGAACTCGAGGTCGAGCGTACCGAGCCGTAGCGCCCGGCCGGCGCCCCGCGCCTCCGCCGCCCACCGACCTGGCGCGACCGCTTCTCCCGGCGGCTCCCTGTTGCGGTATCGTGTAGCACGGCTCCACCCGGGGCGGCGCTCGCCCCGATCCCGTGAAGGCCCGCTCAGCTAGGAGGCATGATGCGCAACGCCAGGAAGGTGTTCCTGCTCGTGCTCGTGGTCGCGATGGCGCTCTCGGTGCTCGCCGCGACCGGCTGCAAGCCCAAGAAGGGCATGCTCGTCGAGGAGGGCAAGCTCACGGTCGGCTCCGACCTCGACTTCCCGCCGATGGAGCAGCTCGGCGCCGACGGCACCACGCCCGAGGGCTTCGACGTCGACCTCATGACGGCCATCGCCAAGCAGATGGGCCTCGAGGTCAGCTACCTGCCGCCGCAGAAGTTCGACACCCTGCTCGCCGAGGTCAATGCCAAGAAGTTCGACGTCGTGGCCTCGTCGCTGACCATCAACGAGGAGCGCAAGAAGGAGATCCTGTTCTCGGATCCCTACTTCGACTCCAACCAGTCGATGGCGATGCGCACCGGCGAGGACTACACCAAGCCCGAGGACCTGAAGGGCAAGAAGGTCGGCGTGCAGTCCGGCACCACCGGTGAGGCGTGGGCGACCGAGAACCTCAAGCCCGCTGGCGCCGAGATCGTGCCGTTCTCCAAGACGAGCGAGGCGTTCGCCGCCCTAGAGGCCAAGAACGTCGACGCGGTCGTCAACGACCTGCCGGTCACGGCGCAGATCGTCAAGGAGAAGGGCGGCGCGTTCGCCGTCGTCGAGGAGATCCCGACCGGCGAGCAGTACGGCTTCGCCGTTGCGATCGAGAACGCCGAGCTGCAGGCCGCCATCAACAAGGCGCTGGCCGACCTCATGGCGTCCGGCGAGTACCAGACGATCTACGACAAGTGGTTCTCGACGACGCCGTAGGCGCGGTCCGCACGATCGAATGAACGGGCTGGGGCCCCTGTCCTGCGGATGGGGGCCCCCGTTGCTCAAGACAGGGAGCGCATGGCGCACGCGGTGACACGGCAGGGGATCGCGAGGGGGGCACGCGCCGCGGCTGTCGCGCTGTCGCTCGCGCTCGCATGCGCGCTTGCCGCGCCCGCCGCCGCCGCGACGCTTCCTGCCGGCTCGGCGTTCTCGCGCACCCAGGTCACACTCTCGGAGACCAGCGGCGGCGCCCAGTCGCGCTTCACCTTCATCGCAGGGACCGTCGCCGAGGTCGACGAGATCGACCTGACGTTCCCGGGCGGGTTCGACCTAGGCGCCGCGAAGGCGGACGCGGTGATGCTCGAGGGGCTCAACCGCGTCCCGGTGACGATGACGCACACCATCGACGGGCAGATGGTGCGACTCGCGTTCGACCCGCCGGTCGCCGCCGGAGCCACCCTGCGCGTCCAGGTCCACGAGGTGAAGCTGCCGTCACAGGGCGGCACCCACGCGCTGCAGGTCGCGTACCGCGCCGCCGGCATGCCGGGCACGGTCCCGCCGCTCGGGTTCAAGACCGAGACGGTCACCACCGCGCAGATCGTCAGCCGCTGGCTCGACACCCAGGACTGGGTGCGCGCCTGGAACTCCGTCGACGCGCTCAAGCTGTTCACGAAGCCGCAGATCGTCGCACTCGCGATCCCGCTCCTGTTCACCGGCTGGCTCACCTCGATCGCGCTCGTCGGCCTCGCGTTCCCGCTCGCGATCGCCGGCGGCCTCGCACTCGCGTTCGCGCGCATGGCGAAGATCCCGCCCGTGCGCTGGATCGCCGGCCTGTACATCAACGTCATCCGGGGCACGCCGCTGTTCCTGCAGATCTACATCGCGTTCGTCGGTCTGCCGATCGCAGGCATCCGGGCGCCGCTGTTCCTCACCGGCGTCATCGTGCTTGCGCTCAACAGCTCGGCGTACCTCGCCGAGATCTTCCGCGCCGGCATCCAGTCGATCCATCGCGGGCAGTTCGAGGCCGCATCGTCGCTCGGCATGACGTACTGGCAGGCGATGCGGCATGTGGTCGTGCCGCAGACCGTGAAGCGCGTCCTGCCGACGATGACCTCGGAGTTCATCCTGCTGTTCAAGGACACCGCGCTGCTGTCGGCGGTCGGGATCTTCGAGCTGATGCTGTACAGCAACAGCATCGCCACCGACACCGGTAACCTCACGCCGTTCGTGGTGGCCGCGGTCTACTACCTCATCGTGACGATCCCGCTCATCAACTGGGTCGGGAAGCTGGAGGCCAAGCTCGCGCAGGCCGAGGGCGGCGCCGCGCCGCCCTCCGTCAAGAAGCGCGCGGGGCTGTTCTGGCGTCCCGCGTCAGCGGGGCCGGTCGCGGAGTTCGAGGCGTCGGCGGAGGTGCACGAGTCCAGGTGAGTGAGCCGGTCGTCCGCATCAAGGGCCTGAAGAAGGCGTTCGGTGACAACGCGGTCCTGCGCGAGGTCGACCTGGAGGTCGAACGCGGCGAGGTCGTCGTCATCCTCGGGCCGTCAGGCTCGGGCAAGTCGACGATGCTGCGCTGCGTCAACCGCCTCGAGGAGCCGACCGGAGGCGAGATCTGGTTCGAGGACACGCTCGTGAACGATCCGAAGACGAACATCAATCAGGTGCGCGAGAAGATCGGCATGGTGTTCCAGAGCTTCAATCTCTTCCCGCATCTGACCGCGCTCGGCAACGTGATGCTGGCCCAGCGCAAGGTGCTCAAGCGCTCCAAGGAGGAGGCGGCGCGCGTCGCCGTCGAGCAGCTCACGCGCGTCGGGCTCGCCGACCGCGTCGACTACTACCCGGCCCAGCTGTCCGGCGGGCAGCAGCAGCGCGTGGCAATCGCGCGCGCTCTCGCGATGGACCCGCACGTGATGCTCTTCGACGAGGTGACCTCGGCGCTCGACCCGGAGCTCGTGCGTGGCGTCCTCGACGTCATGAAGCAGCTCGCGGGCGCCGGGATGACGATGATGGTCGTCACCCACGAGATGGGGTTCGCGCGCGACGTCGCCGACCGCGTCGTGTTCATGGACGGCGGCGTCATCGTGGAGCAGGGGCCTCCCGAGGCGGTCTTCGACTCGCCACAGCACGAGCGGACGAAGGACTTTCTCGGGCATATCACGTAGTCGTCCTGCGGAGGCTGACCGCGGAAGGCGTTGTCACGGCCCGCAGGCGAGGCAGGACCGTCCCGCATCCGCGCCCGGCGGCCGTTGTGCGCCTTCCGCGCTCACCGCGTGCGCGCTCGTCGCCGGACATGCACCGCAGCCGCGCCACTCGGGTATCTTCTGAAGTGACCGGAAACCGACTGAGGAGGACCGCGATGGACATGGTCGTCAAGGGCCGCCGGTTCGACGTCACGCCTTCCATCCGCCAGTACGCCGAGGACAAGATCGGGCGCGTCACCAAGCTGCTCGACACGATGATCATGGGTATCGAGGTCGAGCTGTTCACCGAGCGCAACCCTGCGATCGAGAACCGGTCGGTCGCCGAGGTCACCGTGCGCACGAAGGGCCACTTCATCCGCGCGCGCGAGGCGGCGTCCGACATGCACTCGGCGATCGACCTGGTCGCCGACAAGCTCGAGCGCCAGGCGCGCAAGCTCAAAGGCAAGGTCGTCGACCGGCACGCCGGGCGGGGGAGCAAGGCGCCTATGCCGGCGCTCGCCGAGCCGGGCGAGCTGGCTGCCGCGGAGCCCGGCATCGTGAAGACGAAGAAGGTCGAGGTCGCCCCGATGAGCGCTGAGGAGGCCATCCTGCAGCTCGAGCTGCTGGGGCACGACTTCTTCCTGTTCGCCGACGAGTCCAGCGGCGACGTGGTCGTGCTCTACCGGCGCCGCGACGGGGACTACGGCCTGCTGCAGCCGGTGAACGCGTAGTCGACAGCGAAGGCCCGCGCGAGCGGAGACCAGCTGAGCGGCACGCCCCGCGAAGCGAGCGGGGAAGCGAAAGCGAGGCGGCCGGGGCTGTGGAGGCTCCGGCCGCCGTTCGTTTCAGGCTCGTTCAGGGTTCAGACGCCCAGATTGACACCCCCGCGTCGCGTTCCATACACTCACCGAAAGTGTGACGGGCGTCACACTTCCCGGCAGAGGGGCCGGACGTGGAACCAGACGCAGCTCCAGTCGCAGTAATGGACATAGAAGAGGCACTCTGCGAGGTCGCGGGGGTCAAGGCCGCGCGCGTCGTCACCTCCTCGGATCACGTGATCACCGAGGTGCACGTGCTGGCCCTGCCCACCAAGTCCCCCAAGCAGGTCGTGCGCGACATCGAGTCGGCCGTGATGGCCCGGTTCGGCATCCCGCTCGACCATCGCAAGATCTCGATCGCGCTGCTCGCGGACACCTCTCTGCCCGAAGAGGAGGTGCATCCTGCCGAGGGGCAGAGGGCCCGCATCCACGCCATCCAGCAGAACGTCGAGGACCTGATCGCGTCGGCGAATGTGGTGCTCGAGCTGGAGGGGGAGCTCTACGAAGGCAGCGCGTCGGGACCGGCCACGCAGACGGGGCGCATGCGCATCGTCGCCGAGGCCACGCTGGAAGCGATCGTCGCGTACACGCACGGACTGATCCGCTTCGCGCTCGAGGACGTCGACATGGTCAAGCTCGGGCGCGAGCGCGCGGCGGTATCGTGCGTGCAGTTGATGTCGCAACTCGGCGAGCAGGCGTTCTGTGGCTCGGCGCTCGTGCGCCAGAGCGAGCAGGACTCGATCGTGCGAGCCACCCTCGACGCCATCAACCGGCGTCTCACGTTCTTGAAAACGTCATAGGTTTGGGCCGGCGCCTTGAATCCCGCAACACCGGACACTGTCAGCCATCGATCGAGCGGAGCGGACAGCGTTCTTCCGTCGCTAGCGGGATGGGAGAAGACCTTGAAGCACCATGACAGGGGGTCTTCTCACAATGAAGCGCATCGTGTTTCTGCTCGGTTCGCTCGCCGCGGTTCTGCTCAGCGCGGGCGCGGGTTACCGCATCTAGGGCGACCCAAGGCACTGGCCGATTTCACGGGGGCGGAGGAGTGCCATGACGACTGATGGCACCCCCCGCCCCTTCCGCGTGTTTGCCGCGACGGTGGTACTGCTCGGCGCGGTGCTCACAGCGGCTTCTTGGGCTGCGAGGCCGCTCGGTGACTTGCGGGTGTTTGTGCTGCTGTGCATGGTATCCGTCCTATCCGAGTCCCTCGCGGTCGAGTTGCCTGCCGGAGGTAGCACATCCATCTCGCTTCCGGTGTGGGTCGCCGCCGCGATACTGCTGGGACCTACCGGTGCCGCAATGGTCGCTGCATCATCCGCGTTGAACTACCAGGACATCGCGCGCCGGCGTTCACCGTGGATCTTCGCGGCGAATCTTGGCCTGCTCAGCACGTCGCTTGGCTGCGCCTCCTGGGCGTACGAACTGCTCGGAAGCCTCGCACCAGCCGCGCAGGCAGGCGTGCACGGTTGGACTGCGACTCCTGCAGCGCGCCTGATCGTGCTGGTGACAACGGCGCTCCTGCTCAACGTGTCGCTGTCTTCCGTAGGCGTGTCGTTGCTACTCTCTGTACCTCTCGCACGCGTGTGGAGGAGCAACGTCTCGTGGACTCTGGGCGCGCAGGCTGCGCTCGCGATGCTTGGATGGCCGCTCGCCAGGGTGCTGGCGCTCACGCCGCTGGCCCTAGCGCTCTTCCTCTTCCCGCTCATGGTTGCTCGCCAGCTCTACCAGCGCTATGTCGGGCTCAGGGACGCGTATCTCGACACCGTGCGCTCGCTCGTTGCGGCCATCGAGGCCAAAGACCCGTACACGCGCGGACACTCGGAGCGAGTCGCGACGCACGCGGTCGCTCTCGGTCGTGCCGCAGGCATGCCGGAGCGTCTGGTCGAGCGACTGGAGTTCGCTGCGCTGTTGCACGACCTAGGCAAGGTCGGGATCCGTTCGAGCATCTTGGGCAAGGCGGCACAACTCGATCCTTGGGAGGTCCGGGAGATCCGCCACCATCCCGAGATCGGCGCGAGGATCCTCGAGCAGGTGCCGTATCTCGCCGACATCGTGCCTGGAGTGCTTGCGCATCACGAACGCTACGATGGCGGCGGGTACTCGACCGGGCTGATTGGGGATGCCGTGCCGCTCGAGGCCCGTATCTTGGCAGTGGCGGACTCGTACGATGCCATGACGACCGAGCGCCCGTACCGCGCTGCGCTTGAAGTGAATGCGGCGACCGCTGAGCTCAGGCTCGGCGCCGGCGGCCAGTTCGATCCGCGGCTGGTCGGCTTCTTCCTTCCGCTCGTCGGTGACCACGAGCCGTTCCGTCAGCCCGTCGCTGGCAGGCCGGCTGTGAGCGGAGCGGTGGTGGACAACGATGCCTAGGCTCGGGCGGTCATTCCTAGCGGCCGAGCTCGTAGGCGCGTTGGTGATGGTCGTGCTTGCGGCGGGGACCGGGACGGTTCGAGTCACAATCCTCGACGTTGCGTTCATCGGCGCCGCGTTGCTCCTGCTGAGCGTGTTCGACGTGTGGCTGCCGCACGGCGACAGCGCAGACATCGCGCAGGCGCTCGCAATCGGAGCGGTGTTCATCATTGGCGCAGTGCCCGCCATGGGCATGGCGTGCCTCGCGCGGGTCATAGCTCACATCTTCCGTCATCGCCTTGACCGTTCGGATCAGTTGCTCCACCTGCTGAGCCGGCGGATCATCGGCCTCGGTGTAGCTGGGCTCGCGTATGCGTGGCTAGTGGCATGGGAGCCGATCCGTGGCCCGAGCACGGCCGCGTACATCCTTGCCGCCAGCGCCGCGGTGCTGACCGACGCGGTACTCCTCCAGGCGTACACCGCCTCACGACATCACCAGTCGATGGCGCGGCTCTTCGCCGGCGGCCTGCGGCTGCAGGGTCTCATGTGGGGCGCCTACGTGTCCGTCTCCGCCCTGACCGCGATCCTCTTCCCGGACATGGGCGCGTGGGGACTGCTGCTGATGTCCGGTCTGCTCATAGTGATGCGGCAGTCCTTCTCGCTGCTGCTCGACATCCGGGGCGCATACCAGGCGACGATGGCCGCACTTGCCGCCGCGGTCGAGGCGCACGATCCGCGCAGGCAGGGTCACGCCGACCGGGTGGCGGCGCTCGCACGCGCGATCGGGATCGAGCTCGGGTTGCACGGACGTGACCTTGAGCGGCTGGGCTACGCGGCGCTGCTGCACGACGTCGATCTCATCGGGACGGCTGAGGGCGAGGAGGTCGTGCCGGGCACGCGCCCATCCGAGCTGCTCGCGGACGTCAAGTTCCTCGCCGACGTATTGCCTGTGCTCGCGATGTGCGACGGCGCGGGCCGGAGCGAGGATGCGGCGGAGCGCGACCGTCTACTCGCGTACATCGTGTGCCGCGCAAGCAACTTGGATGACCTCATCAAGCATGAGACCGCTGCGGTGCGCATCTACTCGCAGGACGCCATGGGCGCGATCCTGTCAACGAACGAGCGGGAGCCGGTCGAGCGTGCCGTCTGGCGGTTGCTCGCTCCGGGCGCGAGGCTCAGCGCATGATCCTGCTGATCTCGCTCGTCGCAGGCGTGCTCGCCGGCTGGCTGCTCCGTGGGCGGGTGCGGAACCTCGTGGGCTTGCGGCTGCGCGGCGAGGGGCCGCTCGCAGCCATCGTGCTTGCGACCGCGCTCATCCCCCGGGTGTTCGAGTATGCCGGGACCCGCTGGCACGATGCGCTGCTCATAGTGTGGGCCGTGATGATGGCGGTCGTGCTGTGGCTCTGCTGGCTGAATGTGCGGGTGCCAGGTGCGGTACTGCTCGGAGCGGGGCTGCTGGCGAACACCGTCGTGATCGTGCTGAACGGCGGGATGCCGGTGGCCGAGCAGGCGGTGATACGGGCGGGTGGCGGCGGCGAGGCGTTGAGCAAGCTCGCAGGCGCGGCGTTCCACGTTCCGGCCGATGGCGCACGGCTGTGGTGGCTCGGGGACGTGGTGCCGCTCTCGGGGCTGCGCGCGGTATTGAGTCCCGGAGACCTTGCGATGGGTGCCGGAGTGGCGGTGCTGGTCGCGTGGGGGATGAGGCAGGGGGAACGGGGACATCTTGAAGCAGCGCACCGGTAGGTCTACTGTTCGACGGGCCTGCCACCCCTCAGGAGTTCTCCCGGCAGGGAGGTGCTTGTGAGCGCGCGCAAGCGGGCGGATTCAGTCTCGGGAGTTCCCAACTTCGGCGCGACCGTCAGGCGTGACCGGCTGCTGAAGATGGTGTCGTCGCTGGGGGTCGACCTGCTGCTACTGTCGGCGCCTTCCGGGTACGGGAAGAGCGTGCTCGCCGCCCAGATTGCGACCGAACTGTTCGACGAGGCGATCTGGATTTCGGCGACGGAACTGCCGCCGACCCCCAAGGCGCTGTACGCGGTGGTCGCGAGGCGTCTGGGCGCTGACGTGGTCGAACTGCAGGGTGAAGGAACAGCGACCTCAGCGTGCAGCGAGGACGAGCTGATCACCCTGGTCGGCAACGCGGTTCGAGGCGCGCGGAGGGGCTCACTGTGCGTCGTCGTCGATGACACATCGCTTCCGTGTCGTGCGGATCTGCAGCGACTCGCTGCGGCGCTGCGCCGCCCAGCGCCAGAGCGGGTGCTGTTGGTCGTCACGTCCAGGATGATGGGAGACGATTCCGCGGCTGCGTCGTGCTGTCGGCTCGGACCTGCTGACCTGCGTTTCGGGGTCAGAGAAGCAGCAGCCCTGCTCGTGGCGCTCGACTGCGAGGCACCACCCTCCGGGGTCATCGAACCACTGGTGAGCGCGACGGGCGGGCAACCCGCGCTACTCGCAGTCGTTGCTCGGCACACTCACCAGCATGACTGGCGCGGCTCGCCGACCATTCCGAACTGCGACGACGTGCGTCTGCTGCTCATTCGACTCGGCACGCAGGGCATGGATGCACTGGAGCGAGAGGCGCTCCACGTTGCCGCGCTGATGGGGAGCGGGCTGTGTGCAGATGTGGCCGAGATGGTCGGCCATGAATCCAGACACGTGCTAGCGAGCGTGGGCGAGCGCGTGCCGCTGCTGCACGTCGAGCCTGCGCACGTCGGCGGCACATTCTCCGTCCATGACCTAGCTCAAGAGGTGTACGCGTCCCGGGCATACGTCCGCGAGGCACGCATCACTCGCGCCTTCGACGAGCAGGTCGTCAGTCGCCTGGTGATGCGAGGGCGTCATGCGCGAGCGCTGGAGCTCATGACGAAGCGGGAATCGACAGCACCCATCGCTGCATTCGTCGCTGCCCATGGATCACGGCTGATAGCGGAGGGACACGGTGCAACAGTTGCCTCGGTCCTCGACATCCTCGGTCCGTCTGAAGCGATGCAAACGCGCGTGCTTCTCGTGGCTGCGCAAGTGGACGAGGAGAAGCAGCAACTGGAGTCGACGCTGAGGAAGGCGATGGCGGCACATCGCCTCGCCGCGGAAGAGGGCGATGTGCAGACCGCGGATGAGGCGCTCCTGCTCTGCGCGAGGATGCAGGTCAATCGCGGTCACTTTGGCGAGGCGGCCGCGTTGCTGGAGAGGTTGTTCGCGAGCGGAGAATCTGGACTTCAGGTGAACACTTGGGCGCTGACCTTGGGGGTCGGTGCAGTCGCTGCTGCGTTGGTCGGAAATCCCGAAACTGCAGCGCAGCGCGTGCGTGACGCGAGGCAGCAGCTGGCGGTATCGCAGTGCGCCACTTCGGAGATCGGTGCGAGATTCGCCAACCTAGTGGCATTCAGTCTGGTGGCGGGCACTGGCGATTTCGCATCGGCGATACGGGTTCTCAAGAGCGCACTCTCGTCCGTTCCGACGTCCGCAAGCACTCGTGAGTACCTGCGCGGCAACCTCGCGACATGCCTCATGGAGGTGGGGCGGATGAACGAGTCGAGACGAGTGTACGAGGCAATCGCCGAGCAGTGCCGGCGCGATTGCGGGCAAACACCATCACCGACATTCTGGAGTGCCGAGGCGGTGCTGCTGTTCGACGAAGGCAAGTCTCAAGAGGCGCTGGCTCTCGCGGCAAGGTCACTCGATGAGTGCGCGCGGCTTGGCGACCGCGCGAGCGTATGCGACAACCAGATGTGCACAACGGTGCTCCAGATGGCTGTGGGTGACCACGATTCGGCGCTGGCCCACGCGGAAGAGTCCTTCGAGCAGGCCGTCGAGCTCGGCATTCCCGTGCTCGCAGAGCGTGCCTCCGCCCTCATGCGCGCGGCCCTTCTCGCGATGGGCGACGTCGACGCGGCTCGCCACGTCGTCTCCGCCGGGCGCTGGGCGCGCGAGCACGGCGCCTCGCACGTCGCGCTCATCGCCGACCTCGTCCTCGCGGAGATCGCCCGCATCGAGGGCGACCATGCCGCGGCCGTGGCGCATGCGCTCGCGAGCGCCGACTACCTGCTGTCCGGCAACGCAAACTGGGCCGCCTCGATGTACATCCGGACCTTCCCGAGCCTCCTCGGCGCCATCGCAGCCGCGCTCGGCTCCGAGCGTGTCCCCATCCGCATGCTGCGCCTCCTGCGCCCGGAGCACCTCGCGCTCTCGATGCCGCTTGCGCGGGAGTTCCTCACGCCGGAGCAGCTTTCGACGCTCGCGCGTCGCGCGCGATTCGATGCGCGCGCGCTGCCGGCCGCGCCGACGACGGCGCCCGGGGCGGCCGCCGGTGCGCTCCCCGCCGCCGACCACCTTCGTGTCCGTCTCCTCGGAGGGCTCGAGGTCACTACCCCGACCGGCGTCGTCTCCGAGAAGGCGTGGTGCAAGCGCAAGGCGCGGCTGCTCTTCGCGATGCTCGTGGTGCGCCGCGGCCGGGATGTCGCGCGCGAGGTCGTGTACGAGCGCCTCTGGCCCGATCTGCCCGAAGGCCGCGCGCGCAACAACTTCTACGTCACGTGGAGCGCGATGAAGGCGGCGCTCGTGCCCGGTTCGACCCGCGGCGTCGCGTTCCCGTGGTTCGAGAACGCGAGCGGGATCTGCCGCGTGAAGCCCGAGGCGGTGCGGACCGACCTCGACGAGTTCGACGAGGTACTGCTCGCGGCGCGCCACGCGGTCGATGACGGCGTCAACGCCGCTGCGTTCGAGTGCTACGAGCGCCTCGCTGACATCTACCGAGGCGAACTGCTGCCCGGCGATCTCTACGACGACTGGTTCACGGCCGTCCGGGACGACTACCGCCACCAGTTCGGCGCCGCGATGGCAGAGGCGTCCGCGCTCGCGGAGAAGCTCGATGACCCCGCGCGCGCGCTGCGGTTCGCGCGGGCCGGCCTCGCTCAGGACCCGTGGCGCGAGGACCTGTACCAGTCGGCGCTCCGTCACCAGATCGCGACCGGGCAGCGCAGCGCCGCCATCGAGACGTACTTCGCATGCCGCAGCAAGCTTGTCGAGGACCTCGGGCTGGACCCCTCCCGGGAGACCGTGAAGCTCTACGAGCAGGTGCTCGCCATGGAGGACGATGCTCCGCTGCTCTCGTGACCAGCGTCTTCCGCGCGTTTGGATTCCGGTGGGAATCCGTTAAGACGCGCTCGATAGGATGACCTTGCCGAGCCGAAAGAGGCGAAGCAGCGACCCGGAAGGTCGATCGGGTCTCCCGTCGAGGGACCGAAGCGGACGAGCGGCGACCGCGGTTCGATAGGTGAGGAGAGGGAGACTCCTGAGGGGCACCGAGGCCGAACCGGTCAACGGTGCCGCCGGCCGGACCCGAGAGGCCGACATCCGGAGCGCACGGGGCGGTGGCACGGCGCAAGCGGGCCACCGCCCCTTCACGTCCCGCTGCCCATGCTCGCCGCTGGGAGGTACACCGCATGACCGACACCGCGCCGCAGGGTGCGCCCGCGTCCAAGATGTCCCGTCGCACGA
>VAUM01000017.1 GCA_005774595.1 Actinomycetota bacterium | reverse complement strand
GCTCGCCGTCGTCCGAGTCGCCCATGTCGTCCGCGCGCTCCTCGTCCTCGACGAGGCCCTCGAGCGAGATGCCGAGGTCCTCCATGCCGCCCTCGATCAGGTCCTCGAGGCCGGCCATGCCGCCCTCGCCTCCGGCGGTTCCGGAGTCGTCGACGCCCGCGAGCAGGCCGTACTCCTCGGCCGTCTTGAAGACGTCGTCGTCGGACTCCTTGAGCTCGATCTCCTCACCCGTCTCCGAGATGAGCTCCACGCCGAGGCACAGCGACTGCATCTCCTTGACGAGGACCTTGAACGACTCGGGGATCGACGGCTCGGGGATGTTCTCGCCCTTGACGATCGCCTCATACGCCTTGACGCGGCCGAGGACGTCGTCGGACTTGATGGTGAGGATCTCCTGCAGCACGTAGGCAGCGCCGTGCGCGTACAGGGCCCACACCTCCATCTCACCGAAGCGCTGGCCGCCGAACTGCGCCTTGCCACCGAGCGGCTGCTGCGTGATGAGCGAGTACGGGCCGGTCGAGCGCGCGTGGATCTTGTCGTCGACCAGGTGGAGCAGCTTCAGCATGTAGATCTCGCCGACGGTGACCGGCTCGCGGAACGGCTCGCCGGTGCGGCCGTCGAACAGCTGCGTCTTGCCGTTGCGCTCGATCTGCGGCACGAGCGCCTCGACGTACTTCTTGCCGAAGCGGCCCTGCGCGCGCAGCCGCATGTTGCGGTCCGCGGCCTCGAGCGTGTCGGCGATCTCCTCTTCACGTGCGCCGTCGAACACCGGCGTGGCGACGTGCATCGGGCCGTCGACGGCCTTCGCCTGCTTCGGGTCGTTGTCCCAGCCCACGGCGGCCGCCCAGCCGAGATGCGTCTCGAGCAGCTGCCCGATGTTCATTCGCGACGGGACTCCGAGCGGGTTCAGGATGATGTCGACCGGCGTGCCGTCCGCGAGGAACGGCATGTCCTCGACCGGCAGGATCTTGGAGATGACGCCCTTGTTGCCGTGGCGGCCCGCGAGCTTGTCACCCTCGTTGATCTTGCGCTTCTGCGCGACGTACACGCGCACGAGCTGGTTGACGCCCGGGTTGAGGTCGTCGCCGGCCTCGCGCGACATCTTGCGCACCGCGATGACGCGGCCGGTCTCGCCGTGCGGGACCTTGAGCGACGTGTCGCGGACCTCGCGGGCCTTCTCGCCGAAGATGGCGCGCAGCAGGCGCTCCTCGGCCGTGAGCTCGGTCTCGCCCTTGGGGGTGACCTTGCCGACCAGGATGTCGCCCGGGAACACCTCGGCACCGATGCGGATGATGCCGTCCTCATCGAGGTTCGACAGCATGTCCTCACCGATGTTGGGGATCTCGCGGGTGATCTCCTCGGCACCGAGCTTGGTATCGCGGGCCTCGACCTCGTACTCCTCGATGTGGATCGAGGTCAGCAGGTCGTCGCGCACGACGCGCTCGGACAGGATGATGGCGTCCTCGTAGTTGTAGCCCTCCCACGGCATGAACGCGACCGTGAGGTTCTGACCCAGCGCGAGCTCGCCGGCCTCGGTCGAGGGGCCGTCCGCGAGCACGTCGCCGGCGGCCACCTTCTGGCCCTCGGCCACGACCGGGCGGTGGTTGATGCAGGTGCCCTGGTTGCTGCGCATGTACTTGGGCATGCGGTACTCGTCGAGCGTGCCGTCCTTCGCGCGCACGACGATGAGTCTGCTGTCGACGGACTCGACCACGCCCGCGCGCGAGGCGCGGATGATCTCGCCGGTGTCGACGACCGCGCGGTGCTCGAGGCCGGTGCCGACCAGCGGCGCGGCCGGCCGCAGCAACGGGACGGCCTGGCGCTGCATGTTGGAGCCCATCAGGGCGCGGTTCGCGTCATCGTGCTCGAGGAACGGGATGAGCGCGGTGGCCACCGACACCATCTGACGCGGAGAGACGTCCATCAGGTCGACGTCGGCCGGCTTGACCTCGGCGGGCTCGCCGCCCGGCAGGCGGCACAGGACCTTCGCGCGCGTGAACTTGCCGGTCTTCGCATCGAACGGCTCGTTCGCCTGCGCGATGATGTGTTCCTCCTCGCGGTCGGCCGTCAGGTACTCGATCTCGTCGGTGACCTTGCCCTTGACCACGCGGCGGTACGGCGTCTCGATGAAGCCGAACTCGTTGATGCGGCCGTAGGTCGCCAGCGAGCCGATGAGGCCGATGTTCGGGCCTTCAGGCGTCTCGATGGGGCACATGCGGCCGTAGTGGCTCGGGTGCACGTCGCGGACCTCGAAGCCCGCACGCTCGCGCGACAGGCCACCGGGGCCGAGCGCCGACAAGCGGCGCTTGTGCGTCAGACCGGCCAGCGGGTTGGTCTGGTCCATGAACTGGGACAGCTGGCTCGAGCCGAAGAACTCCTTGATGGACGCGACGATCGGCCGGATGTTGATGAGCGTCTGCGGCGTGATCTGGTCTACGTCCTGCGTGGTCATGCGCTCGCGCACGACGCGCTCCATGCGCGCGAGCCCGATGCGGAACTGGTTCTGGATGAGCTCGCCGACGGTGCGGATGCGGCGGTTGCCCATGTGGTCCTGGTCGTCGAGCGCGAAGTGGCCCGCGCCCGGCGCGGACTGCGCACCCACGCGCGCGACGGGCGCGCCGAAGTCCGAGTAGCGCGCGCCTGTGGTCCTCTCGTCGTTGACCCACAGCCCGAGCAGGTACTTGACCATGCCCACGACGTCCTCGTTCGTGAGCGTCCGCTCGCCCGCGTCGACCTTCGAGCCGATCTTGCGGTTGAGCATGTGGCGGCCGACCGCGCCGAGGTCGTAGCGCTCGGGCTTGAAGTAGAGCGCCTCGATCGCCGAACGCGCGGACTCCGGCGTCGCGGGCTCGCCCGGACGCAGCCGCTTGTACACCTCGACGAGCGCCTCGTCCTGCGTGGTCGCCGGGTCCTTGCGCAGCGTCGCGTCGACGACCAAGGTGGCCTCCGGCAGCCCATCGAGCAGGATCTCGCGCAGCTCCTCGTCGGTCTCGGCGATGCCGAGGGCGCGCAGGACGGTCGTGACCGGAAGCTTGCGCTTGCGGTCGAGCTTCGCCCACGCCACCTCGTCGATGGTGCGCTTGCCGAACTGGCGGAACATGAACGGCGACCCGATGTAGAACTCGAGCCACGCGCCGCGGGTCGGGATGACCGACCCGACGATGAAGAGCTTCTCGCCCGAGCCGCCGGCCGGCTTGTCGATCTTGAAGATCGCGCCCGGCGAGCGGACGAGCTGGCTGACCACGACGCGCTCGGTACCGTTGATGATGAAGGTGCCGCGGTCGGTCATGAGCGGGAAGTCGCCCATGAACACCGACTGCTCCTTGACCTCGCCGGTCTCCTTGTTGACGAACTCGACGTCGACGAAGAGCGGCGCCTGGTAGGACATGTCCTTGTCCTTGCACTCCTCGACGGAGTACTTGGGATCGCCGAACTCGTGGTTCGAGAACCTGACCTCGAGCGTGCCGGTGAAGTCCGAGATCGGCGATATGTCGGAGAAGGTGTCCCGCAGGCCTGCGGACAGGAACCAGTCGTAGCTGTCGACCTGCAACGCGATGAGGCTTGGAACGTCCAGGATCTCGGGGATCTTGGCGAAGGTCCGACGCTTGCGGAGACCGGCGTCGACAAGGGAAGAGCCTGCGGCAGAGGGCACCGGGCGGTCCTCCTTCAGAGAGGCATCGGGGCGGTTGGGTCGCAAACGATAAAGATACTTGCAAGACCCCGGCCGGTCAATGCCTTTCGGGGCCTTCTTCGAAGACGCGAAAGGCCGGGGCCTTCATGAGGGCCCCGGCCGTTCACGCGTGAGCGGCGGACGCGAGCTACTTGAGCTCGACGGTCGCGCCGGCCTCCTCGAGCTTGGTCTTCGCCTCGTCGGCCTTCTCCTTGGCGACGCCCTCGAGCACCGGCTTCGGAGCGCCGTCGACGAGGTCCTTGGCCTCCTTGAGGCCCAGCGCCGTCAGCTCGCGGACGACCTTGATGACGCCGATCTTCTGGTCGCCGGCGGCGACGAGCACGACGTCGAAGGCGGTCTTCTCCTCGGCAGCGGCCTCGCCGCCGCCCGCGGGGGCGGCAGCGGCCACGGCGACCGGGGCGGCCGCCGACACGCCGAAGACCTCTTCCATCTCCTTGACGAGCTCGGCGAGCTCCAGCGCCGGAGCCTCCTTGACCCACGCCAGCACGTCGTCACGGGTGATCTTGGCCATGATGTGTTGCTCCTTTACCGTTCCTCTGTCACGTCTTCCGCCTCCCGGCGAAAGACGCACGTTCACTGTCTCGTGCGATACGTGAGGACGCCTACGCGGCGGCCTTCTGGTCGGCAACGGCCCTGAACGCGCGCGCGAGCGCACCGGCCGGGGCGTTGCACAGGTACATGAAGTTGCGGACCGGGCTCTGGAGCGCACCCATGATCTGGGCGATGAGGACCTCGCGGCTCGGTAGCGACGCCAAACGCTTGACGTCCGCCGCGGCCACGACGTGACCTTCGAACAGCCCGCCCTTGACCTCGAGCGCCTTGTGCTCCTTGGCGTAGTCGAAGATCGCCTTGGACGGCGCCACCGGCTCATCGCCGGCGAACACGAAGGCTGTCGGACCCTCGAGCATCTCGTCCATCGACGGGTACTCGAGCTCGATCAGTGCGCGCGCGGTGAGCGTGTTCTTGTACACGCGCACCTCGGCGCCGACCTCGCGCAGCTTCGCGCGCATGCCCTGCATCTCCTTGACCGTGAGCCCGCGGTAGTCAACGAGGATCACGCCGCCGGCGCCCGCGAACTTGTCGCGGATCTCGGCGATGGTCGCCACTTTCTGCTCTGTCGGCACTTTCTGTACTCCCTCCTTCCCTTCGCTTCGGACCGCTCGTGGTGCGGTGGCACGTGCACCTCCGCACCGGCCGAGCGGACCGCTCGCCTCCCCGAAGCATCCGCCCGGAAGAGACGACGCGGCCCCCGTCGTCGAAGACGGAGGCCGCGGAAGGTTCGTGTCACGCGCTGTCGCGCCGGTCACGATACCGTCCGCCTCGGCTGGCGGGTCCCCTCAGAGGGGCCCATCAAGCCCGGTGAAGCCCGGGCGCCTGCTGTCTTCGGCAGCGGTCCTGTATGCGTTTGTGAAGAGCGGGCGCGATTCTACACGCGCCATGACGCCGGCCGCAAGAGCCGGCGAAAGGAACATCTACTCCTCGTCGAGCAGGCCGCGCACCTTGAGGGTGTCGACCTTGATGCCCGGTCCCATCGTCGTGGCGACGGTGATGGACTTCAGGTACTTGCCCTTGGCCGACGACGGCTTGGCTCGCACGATCTCCTCGAGCACGGCGCCGTAGTTGCCCACGAGCGCCTCGGGCGTGAACGACGCCTTGCCGATCGCGACGTGCGCGATGCCGAACTTGTCGGCGCGGTACTCGACCTTGCCGGCCTTCAGCTCGCCGACCACGCGCGCGACGTCCATCGTGACCGTCCCGAGCTTCGGGTTCGGCATGAGGCCGCGGGTGCCGAGGACCTTTCCGAGCTTGCCGACCTTGGCCATCATGTCCGGCGTGGCCACGGTGGCGTCGAAGTCGAGGAACCCGCCCGAGATGCGCTCGATCAGGTCGTCGTCGCCGACCACGTCCGCGCCGGCCGCCTCGGCCTCCTTGGCCTTCTCGCCGGAGGCGAACACGGCCACGCGCACGGTCTTGCCGGTGCCGTTGGGCAGCGACACCGTGCCGCGGACCTGCTGGTCGGCTTGGCGGGTGTCGATCCCGAGACGGAAGTGCGCCTCGACGGTCTCGTCGAACGTGGCCGTCGCCGTCTCCTTGGCCAGGCGCATGGCGGCAAGGGGCGAGTAGAACTTCGACCGGTCGAGCTTCTCGGCGGCTGCCGAGTACTTCTTGCCGTGCTTCATGTCCGGTTCCTCCTGTGTGGTCCGCGGGCGCTCTTTCGCACCCTCCCACGCGTACGTTCACCCGCGCGGCGCGCGGGGTGACTCCCGTCTCGTGCTAGCCGTCGACCGTGATGCCCATCGAACGCGCGGTGCCCTCGATGATCTTCATCGCGGCGTCGACGTCGTTCGCGTTCAGGTCGACCATCTTGGTCTCGGCGATCTGGCGCACCTGGTCACGGGTGACCGTCGCGACCTTCAGGCGGTTCGGGGTCGGCGAGCCCTTCTCGACGCCGGCCGCCTGGCGCAGCAGCACCGCCGCCGGCGGGGTCTTGAGGATGTACGTGAACGAGCGGTCCTCATAGACCGTGATCTCGACCGGGATGATGGTCCCGGCCTGGCTCGCCGTGTCGTTGTTGAACGCCTGGCAGAACTGCATGATGTTGACTTGGTGCTGGCCGAGGGCGGGACCCACGGGCGGCGCCGGGTTGGCAGCACCGGCCGGGATCTGCAGCTTGATGTAACCGATGACCTTCTTCGCCACGTCGCTCTTCCTCACATCGCGCACAGCAGGCCGACACGGCCGCCGCGCTCCCTTGTACCTAGATCTTGGACACCTTGTCGAACTCGAGCTCCACGGGCGTCTCGCGCCCGAAGATGGACAGCATGACGCGCACCTTGCCCTGGTCGGGGTTGACCTCGGCGATGATGCCGTCGAAGTCGGCGAACGGGCCCGAGGTGACCTTCACCGACATGCCCTCGACGAAGTCGGTCGAGGTGCGCGGCTTCGCGCCCGCCAGCGTGCGCTTGCGGATGCGGTCGACCTCAGTGCGCGAGAGGGCCACCGGCTTGGCCTGCGACCCGACGAACCCGGTCACGCCCGGCGTGTTGCGCACGACGTACCAGGAGTCCTCGTCGAGCTCCATCTGCACGAGGATGTAGCCAGGGAAGACCTTCTTCTCCTGCGTGACCTTGCGGCCGCCGCCCTTGATCGCGGTCTCGGACTCCTTGGGGATGAAGACGTCGAAGATGCGGTCCTGCATGCCCATCGACTCGATGCGGTGGAGCAGGTTCGTGCGCACCTTGTTCTCGTAGCCCGAGTAGGTGTGGATGACGTACCACTTCTTCGCCATCTACTTGACCACCTTGTCGAGCATCTGGACGATCCGCAGGATCACCTGGTCGAACGCGAAGATCACCACGATGAAGATGGCGAGTGTCGTCACGACGACCACGCTCGAGTTGCCCACCTCAGCGCGGGTCGGCCACACGACGCGTCTCATCTCCGCGCGCACGTCCTTCAGGTAGCGGACGAAGCGCACGAAGACGTTCGGCTTGCCCTGCGCCTTGGACGGCTTGGACGCCTTCGCCGGCTTGGCCGGCTTGGCATCCGCGGTCGCTGCCTTGGCCATCTCTTCCCTGTCCCGAGCGGCTGCCCTCACGGTGAGGGCGGCCCCCGTCATCCTCGATCGAACGCCGCAAAGCCGGTGCGCGCCGCGGCGGCTGTCTTGCTGGCAGGCCAGGAGGGACTCGAACCCCCAACATCCGGTTTTGGAGACCGGCGCTCTAACCAATTGGAGCTACTGGCCTGTACACTCCCGGACCCGGTGCGGGTCCCCGCGGCTAGCGGGTCTCCTTGTGCAGCGTGTGGGTCCGGCACCACTTGCAGTACTTCTTGAACTCGATGCGCTCGGGGTTGCTCTGCTTGTTCTTCTTCGTCGTGTAGTTGCGGCGCTTGCACTCGGTGCACGCCAGCGTGACGAGCGTCCTCATTGAAAAGACCTCCAGACACCCGCGCCGGCCCGGAGAGCCCGCGGCGGGAGGGGCGTGATCGCCCCGGTTCGGTCGGTGCCTGTCAAACGGCCGGCCCTGCGGCCGGCTTCGCGAAGGACGGGGCCCGGCACCGAGGCGCCGGGCCCCGAGCATCCTTCGCTCGCGAAGCTGACTACTTGAGAATCTTGATGACGCGGCCCGAGCCGACCGTGCGGCCACCCTCACGGATGGCGAAGCGCAGGCCGTCCTCCATCGCGATCGGGGCGATGAGCTCGCCGCGGATCTCGATGTTGTCGCCGGGCATGACCATCTCGGTGCCCTCGGGCAGGTGCGCCACGCCGGTCACGTCGGTGGTGCGGAAGTAGAACTGCGGACGGTAGCCGTCGAAGAACGGGGTGTGACGGCCGCCCTCCTCCTTGGTCAGGATGTAGACCTGGCTCATGAAGTCGGTGTGCGGGGTGACCGAGCCCGGCTTGCACAGGACCTGGCCGCGCTCGATCTCGGTGCGGGCGATGCCGCGGAGCAGCACGCCGATGTTGTCGCCCGCCTGGGCCTGATCGAGCAGCTTGCGGAACATCTCGACGCCCGTGACGACCGTCTTCTTGGTCTCGTGGATGCCGATGATCTCGACCTCGTCGCTGACCTTGACGATGCCGCGCTCGACACGGCCGGTCGCGACGGTGCCGCGCCCGGTGATCGTGAAGACGTCCTCGATGGCCATCAGGAACGGCTTGTCGATGTCACGCTGCGGCTCGGGGATGTACGAGTCGATCGCGTCCATGAGCTCCCAGATCGACTTCTTAGCCTCCTCGTCGCCCTCGAGGGCCTTGAGGGCCGAGCCCTTGATGATCGGGGTGTCGTCGCCCGGGAACTCGTACTCACTGAGGAGTTCGCGGACCTCCATCTCGACCAGCTCGAGGAGCTCGGGGTCGTCGACCATGTCGACCTTGTTCATGTAGACAACGATGTAGGGCACGCCCACCTGGCGGGCGAGCAGGATGTGCTCGCGGGTCTGGGGCATGGGGCCGTCGGCCGCAGAAACCACGAGGATGGCGCCGTCCATCTGCGCGGCGCCCGTGATCATGTTCTTGACGTAGTCGGCGTGGCCCGGGCAGTCGACGTGCGCGTAGTGGCGGTTGTCGGTCTGGTACTCGACGTGCGCGATCGCGATGGTGATGCCGCGCTCGCGCTCCTCCGGCGCCTTGTCGATCTGGTCGAACGGAGTGAAGTCCGCGTAGCCCTTCTCGGCCAAGGTCTTCGTGATGGCGGCCGTCAGCGTGGTCTTGCCGTGGTCGACGTGACCGATCGTACCTACGTTGACGTGCGGCTTGGTGCGCTCGAACTTCTGCTTCGCCATGTCTCCTCCTCCAGGGGATCATCGACGGCGTCGGCCGCAGCCGGCCGATCGGCGATCCGTCAGTTCTTCCTCGCTTGCTCGTTCCTTGTTCCCATCAGGGCTGCAGTACCTCGACGCTCCGCTGCGCCACTTATCAATCGCGCCGCGCGCGTTGTTGCTGGTAGCGGTGGCTGGACTCGAACCAGCGACGCCACGGGTATGAACCGTGTGCTCTGACCAACTGAGCTACACCGCCGTGACCGAGCCGGGCACACGCCCGGCGCTTGGTACGTGGAGCCCACAACCGGACTTGAACCGGTGACCTCTTCCTTACCAAGGAAGTGCTCTGCCGACTGAGCTATGTGGGCGTAACGGGACCGCGAGTCCCGGAGTGCCGCATGGTGGGAGCGCTTGGATTCGAACCAAGGTAGGCATAGCCAACGGGTTTACAGCCCGTCCCCTTTAGCCACTCGGGCACACTCCCGAAAAAAAAGAAACCCCTCTGCGCTTTTCAAGTTGCCGGTCTGCCGAAAGGCAGGAGAATCCTACACGCGTCCCTGTGGGGTGTCAACGCACCGCCACGCCCCCGGGAGTGTCCATCCCGTGAGGCGACCGGAGTGCCGCCGCGTGGGCAGCGGCGGCGGCGCGTGCGAGCGCGGCGCCGGTCAGGCGAGGCGCGAGAAGACCGAGGTGGTGACGCGCACGCCCGCAACGGCGCTGTCGACAATGTCGCGCGGCACGAACCGGAACCACGCCGAGTGGCCGCTCAGCATCACCGGACGGGGCGTGTACTCCTCGAAGTGCGACTCGAACCAGGCCCTCAGCTCGCGCATCGGGAGGATGTGGAGCTCGTCGCGGTCGACCCTGAGCTCCGAGAAGAAGACCTCGTCGGACTCGTTCATCAGCGCGGCGACCTCGTCCTCGCAGTGCGCGATCGCACACAGGTAGTACACGAGCTCGTCGGCCTCGGAGTTGAAGATCCAGCCCGGCTCGCGGGTCGCCGCGTTCGCGATCGCCTCGAACCCGTAGTTGCCGCCCTCGGGACGGTAGAAGCTGAACTCCCGGTTGCCCGTCTTGAGCGCGTCACGCCCGAAGTAGGGGTCCGCCTTGACCTTCGCCTTCACAGTGCGGCCCGCGGTGCGGTACGTCAGGTCGACGCCGCCGTGATTCGACGTGCCCGGCCACGGATAGACGACCGTGACGTCACTCATCCCCACGCGGTCGAAGTGCTTGGCGACGATACGCTCAGCGGCGCACTGCAGCAGCGCCTGCCCGGTGACGAGTGCCACTCGGTCTCCCCTCTCCGGCAAGAAGCACCTACCCGCCTATGCGCTCGTCGGCGACCCTCAGGCGCCGGCTGAGCACTTCGAGCAGCTTCACTGCGATGGACGGGTGCTGCTCGAGCAGGGCCTTGAAGTCCCAGCTCGACAGCATGAGGCACGAAGTCTGCTCGACCGCGCGGATGGTCGCGGAGCGGGGCGCTTGGTCGAGCAGCGACATCTCGCCGAAGAAGTCCCCGGGACCGAAGGTGCCGAGCGAAGCACCGTCGCGAAGGATCTCGACCCGGCCGGACAGGATCATGTAGAAAGCCTGGCCGGGTGTGCCTTGGGTCACGATGATCTGGCCCGGCTGGAACCCGTGCTCCTGCGCCGCGGCGGCGACCGCCTCGATCTCCTGCAGCGAGCAGTTGGAGAAGAGCGGGACCTTCGCGAGGAACGCTTCGTGCGCCATTGCAGCCCTCTTTCAGGAACGTTCGACCGTCGGCGCGCCCCTCGCCGACCCCCAGCGGTGTCGCGGGGTGCATTGTAGCGCAGACGAACGGCACGATGTAACGGACGCCACAGACGAGCGGGCGCTTTTCATGCACAATAGGCGCGGACTCGGCTGCCGTCTCGGAGGGACGATGGCGCTCTTCCTCAGCCTGTACCTCGGGCACCTCATGGCCGACTACGCGTTGCAGCCCGGAGCGCTCGTGCGCGCCAAGCGCGAGTCGCTCCAGGGGCTCCTTCTTCACGTGGGGCTCATCGGAGCGGCGACCGCACTCGTGCTGTGGAACGACGTCGTGGTGCAGTGGCCGCTCGTCGTGATGGCCATGGGCGCGCACTTCGTCATCGAGAAGCTCACGATCGCCGCGCGGATCGGCACACCGACGCGCGGCCTGTTCGTCTTCCTGTTCGACCAGTCACTGCACGTGCTGTCGATAGGGCTGCTCGTGTGGATCGCCGGCGCGTGGACCGTCGGCGGTGACGCCCGCCTGTTCTGGATGACCGTCAGCGAGCCGACGCTGATGGCCGTGGACGGACTGGTGACCGTGACCCTGCTCGGATCCATCCTCGTGTTCGAGGCGGCGGGCGCGTTCGTCGGCGACCCTTCGCACGACACGACCATCCTGGAGTGGGACCTCCCCCGGGTGCTCGGGATGGCGGAGCGCGGCGTGGCGCTCGCGCTCGCGATCTACGCGCCGGCCGCCTTCCCCGGCGCGACGGTCGCCCTGGTCGCCGCCATCGGACTCGTGATGCCGTTCGTGCCGAGGTTCGCGTACACGGCGACCCGCAAGGACTCGCGCGAGCGCGAGCGGCTGCTCGTCGAAGGCGCGACCGGGCTGGCGCTGTGCGTGCTCGCGTACTCGGCCTACGTGATGGTGGTGACGGTCTCCGGCGCGTGACGCGCGTCGACGAAGGAGGTACGCAAGGTGGCTCGACGCATCGCCCCCCGTCGCAACGGCGCGTTCCTCGGCTGGATCCGGGCAGCCGTGTTCTTCGCCGTCACCATCGGTGCGCTGAACTCGATGGACTTCTATCCCGGGGGCGTCGACTGGCTGCTCGCGCTGCTTGCCGGCGTCCTGGGCATCTTCTCGCCCGGGCTCGGCGTACTCGCGTTCGTCGTCGCCGCCGCCGTCCCGCTGGCCGCCTCGGACCTCGTCGTCGCCGGCGTCTTCCTCGTGGTGGGGTTCGCCGCCGTGCAGTACCTCGGGCAGTCGGACGCGCGCGCGTTCGTCGTGGTCGCACTCGCCTACGCGCTCTCGAGGTCCGGGATGGCGTGGGCGGTCATCGCGCTCGGCGGCTACATCATGGGCGCGGGTGAGGGCGCGATCGCAGCGCTGATCGCCTGCCTGGTGATCGAGGTGGCAGGGCTGCTGATGGGTCGCGAGGCGGTCGGCGTCCTCGCGACCGGCGGACACGCGACCGCCGCCGACCCGGCGGTGCTCGTCTTCCCGCACCCGGTGCCCGAGCCGCTCAAGTTCGCCTGGTTCGCCGACGCGATCCGCAACGTGGATCCGGGCAAGGCGCTCGGCACGCTCGGGTCGGCCGGCAACGTGCCGCTGCTCGTCGTCCAGCCGCTCCTGTGGGCGGGGGGCGCGGCGCTGGCAGGCGCGATGAAGCGACGCGACGACCACCCGAGGCGGGCGCTGTTCGGACTCCTCGCGGTCGGAGGAGCGGTCCTCGTCCTCGGCGCGGTGAGCACCGCGCTGGCGGCCGCGCTCGGCAGCCCCGCCGGGCTCGGCGCGATGGTCGTGGGCGCCGCCTTCTCCCTCCCGGTCGCGCTGCTGTGCGTCGCGGTGTGGGAGTGGGTCTTCCCGCCGGTGCCCATCACGGTGCCGGAAGGCCGCCCGCGGACTGCCACGATGGGGGCCGAGGACGCGGACGTCGACGAGCTGCTCCGCCTGATCGAGAGCGCCGAGGAGGAGCTGACCACCAAGCACACCACGCAGGCGGTCGTGATGATCACGGACATGAAGTCCTTCTCCAAGATGACCGAGGAGGAAGGGTCGTTCGTCACGGCGAAGCTGATCCAGAAGCATCGCGACCTGCTGCTCCCGATCGTCACGGAGCACGGAGGGCGCGGGAAGTCGACCGGCGGCGACGGGCTGGTGGCAGCGTTCCAGACACCGGGCCAGGCGGTCGCCGCGGCGGTGCGGATGCAGCGGGCGCTCGCGGACTACAACTCGTCGCGCACGACCGAGCGCGACATGACGATCCGCATCGGCATCGCCGCGGGCGAGGTCGTGCTCGACAAGGGCGGCCGGCCGTTCATCGGCGCGGCGCTCAACCTCGCCGCGCGCGTGATGAACCTCGCGGACGGCGGTCAGGCGATGACGACCCGGCCGGTCGCCGACGCCGCGGGAGGCGAGTTCCGCCTCTTCTCGCACGGCAGGTTCGAGCTGAAGAACATCGCCGAGCCGATCGAGGTGATCGAGATCCTCTACGACGAGGCACAGGAGCCGAAGCCGCCGCCGATGGACCCGGTCACGTGAGCGCGGGAGCGGCTCGGTCGCGAAACGAGGCCCGGACGGGACCGTCCGGGCCTCGTCACGAAGAGCCGGTGGAGCCGGCGGAGGGAGTCGAACCCACAACCTGCGGTTTACAAAACCGCTGCTCTGCCATTGAGCTACGCCGGCGGTGCGCACCATTGTATAGCGCGCGCGGCACCGCGTGCTTCAGCAGGCCTCGCAGCGACGGACCTGGATCTCCATCTTGCGCTTGATGCGCTGGAGCGCGTTGTCGATCGACTTAACGTGCCGATCGAGCGATTCGGCGATCTCGTTGTACGAGCGGCCGTCGACGTACAGGCGCAGCACGTCGGTCTCCAGCGCTGAGAGTGCATCGGTGAACCCGGCACTGATGCTGGCGGTCTCCCACGCGGAGATGACGAGCTCCGCTGGGTCGCAGACCTCCTTCGCCGCGAGGATGTCCGAGAGCAGCCGCTCGCCCTCCTCCTCGACCGACGCAGGCTTCGACAGCGAGACGTAGCTGTTCAGCGGGGCGTGCTTGTGGCGGGTCGCCGTCTTGATCGCGGTGATGAGCTGCCGGGTGACACAGAGCTCCGCGAACGAGCGGAAGCTGGACTGGCGGGACGGGTCGTAGTCGCGGATCGCCTTGTACAGGCCGATCATGCCCTCCTGGACGACGTCCTCGCGGTCGGCGCCGGCGAGGAAGTACGAGCGAGCCTTGCACCGGATGAACGGCCGGTACCGCTCGAAGAGGAGCGCGCTCGCGCGTTCGTCACCCGCCTGGGCTGCGGCGACCAGGTCCGTCTCCCTCGCCGGATCGTACCGGCGACGGGCACCCCCGACATCCACCAGCATCAAGATCCCCCCGATGGTCCCCCGGCATGGCTCCCGAGGGGGGATTGGGCGCCCTTGGCGAGGGCGCGAAGTACGAGGCCGCCCTCGACGGTGAGAGAGTCGCGGCCGGATGTCAACGCCCTGGAGACTCCCTGAAGAATCCTTATGGCGGGC